>JBOHMK010000027.1:0-5831 GCA_050730115.1 Acetobacteraceae bacterium | reverse complement strand
GCCCTTACCTTGTCGAACGGCCCGGTCAGTGCGCCATCGCCGCCGCGCGGCTGGCCGAAGATGTTATGGCCGGTCGCGTATTGCTGCACCGATTCGATGCCGATCCAGAGGAAGGCCAGCGTGACCGAGCGGGCGATCCAGCGCCGCGCTGCCGGCGGGCTGAGCACGCGCCACTCGAGGGCGGCGGCAAGGATCAGAAAACGGACGGTGGCGAGCGCTTCGCCGAGCGGGTGCAACCCGGCGTTCGCGAAGGGAGGGAACGGCAGCGAACAGAGCACGAGCCAGGCCCACCAGGCGAGGCCGATCCGCATCCATGCGGTGCCGAGCCAATCCCAGTTCCGCTCGCGGGCCGACTGGATCAGAAAGCAGATGTCGGTGATCGCGATCATCACCTCGGCGATCGAGCGGCCGTAGAGGAGGAAAAGCGGCAGGATCAGGGTTGCGGCCAGGGCCGCCCGATCGAGCACGCGGACGCGTGTCACGATCCGAGAATCTCGTGCCGGAGCTGTGCGAGCGCCTCACCCACGCGCGGCAGGTCGAATTCGCGGGCGCGCGCGAGCCCGGCGGCGCCCAGCCTCGCTCGTGCGGGCAGATCCCGGGCGAGGGCGACCATGGTCTCGGCAAAGGCGTCCGGATCATCGGGATCGACATAGCGGGCTGCATCTCCAATCAGCTCCGGTAGTGCGCCGCGCGGGGCCGCAATGAGCGCCGCGCCGGCAGCCATTGCTTCGAGAGCAGTCAAGCCGAATGGTTCGGGCCAGCGGCTCGGCACGACGACGATCGAGGCCCTGGCCATCGCCGCCGCGACCTCCGCCTGCGGCCGGTAGCCGTGCAACGTGATGCCGGCAGCGGCTGCGCGCCGGCGGAGTGTGGAGAGATAGGCGGTCTCGGGGCTCGCCGGGCCGGAGCGGTCGGCGCCGAACATCTCGGCGCGCCAGCCGGGAAGGCGTCGGAGGGCGGAGGCGGCAGCCGCGACGAAGGCATCCGCACCCTTGTCCCTGACCATGCGCCCGGCGAAGAGGAGGATGGGCGAACGTTCAGCGACAGAAACCGGTGGCGGCAGGGCGGCCAACTCGATCGGATTCGGCAGCACGATCGCGCGGTCGCTCTCCCGAAGCCCTTCGAGGAATGCGGCGCGGAGGAACCCTGACACGCTCACCACCCGGGCGAGCCGGGCGAGCAGCGATCGGCGCTCAGCCGCGCTTCGCCCCGCCCGCATGCCGCGCGGGTCGTTGTGGAGGAACAGCACTGTCGGCGTGGCACGAAACCGCGCGGCGAGGAAGAGCGCGACATCGGGGCGGTTGTGCACCTCGATTAAGGCGGGGGCCAGTCTGCCGAGAGGACTTCCGCCGAGGCAGCTTCCGACGGCACGGGCGTAGCGGCCCGCACGCGGGGCCGGCGGCCAGAAGCCGGGGTGAACCGCGAGGAAGGGCACACCCGGGAAGGGTGGCGCGGGGATGGCAGGGCCGATCACCAACACCTCCGCGTCCGGCTTGGCGGCGTCCCTGTTGGTGGCACGGGCGAGGCGGTCGACCACCAAGCCGACGCCACCGGCCGCAGCGGGGGAGAATGCTTCGCGCGGCGGCAGGACCATCACCAGCCGCGGCCGGGCGTGATGATTTTCCACAATCACGGTCGCCCTCTGCCTTTTGGGCCAATGTCCCGGCATTGGCGGCTTATCGCGCGATGCCGGCGGCAGACGCCATCATGATCGAGGGCGAACTCGCTCCGCCCCGAAGCGGACGCGATGGTCAGCTTCTGGCGGCCAGCATCTCGCGGAGCCGCGCAATCGCCGCCGCGCCCTTGGTCGCGTCCTGCCAGAGCAGTTCGGCCGCGCGCTGGTGGGCGCCGACCGGCTCCTCCGCCGCGGTGATCATCGAGACCCCGGACGGCTCGAGTGGATGGATGTCCAGCCGGAAGGGATTGAGCGCCAGCGTGGTACGCTCGCGGCCGCGCAGAACGATGAATGCACCGGTCGGGCCGGGGCCAGGCAGGAGCCCGAACTGGAGGCCGATCGGCTCCGCCTCCATCAACGAAACGATGTGCTCGATCTCAACCGCGGCGATATCGCGGCAGCGCCGGCGCAGTCGCTCCGGCAGCTCGATCGAGCCGGCGACGCCGTCGGCAAGGAACTGCTGGACCTGCGGGGCGGAGATGAGGGCGATGATGCCGGGCCGCCTTTGCGCGTAGCTCCGCTTGCGCAAGCCGAGGATGCCGACAACCTGCTCGGCGCTCGCCCTGAGGGCCGCCGCCTGGTTGGCCGGGCCGGCGCGTTCCGCAACCTCGGCGAAGGCTTCGGAGAGCGCCGAATCATAAGCGTTCGAGGTGGTGAGGTAGCCCACCGGGCCGGTGACCTGAAGGATCTGATCTGCGGTTTCCTCGACCTGGCGCAGGCGCTCGAGAAAGCCGGCCGAGCGGCTGTAATATTCGATGCCGACACCGAGCAGGGCGAGCGGTGAGATTTTCAGGAGCTCGGCCAACCGCTTGACGGTGTCGAGCTTGATCACCTCGCCCTTTTCGTAACGATAGAGCGCCGCCCGGGAGACGCCGATCCGGGCCGCGATCTCCTCGGCCCGAAGGCCGGATTCCTGCCGGAAGGCTCGGAGCTGTTCGCCGATTTCGTTGAACCGCATGTCTGGATCCTGCCATTCTCTCACTGGCCGCCGGACCTGGCCCTGCCTACCACAATTGAGTTCACGGGTAAGTGATCCGGCGCCGAATCGCAACTGCGACTGGTTATATCAGAAACCGTTCTGGTGTCCCTGATTTTGTGATTCGTCAGAAGAAATCGGTCAGCCGGTAAGCTTTCGTCCGGCGAGGAGCTCGAGCCCCGTGATGAGGGCCGAATGATCGGAGTCTGCGTGGCCATTGGCCGCGGCCGCCTGGAACATCTGCTGGGCTATGGCGGTGTTCGGCAGGGCGAGGCCGAGGTCGCGGGCGGCGCTGAGGGCGAGGGAGAGGTCCTTTTCGTGCAGGCGGATGCGAAAGCCCGGCTGGAAGCTGCGGGTCAGCATCTTTTCTCCGTGCACATCGAGCACGCGCGAGGCGGCGAAGCCGCCGAGGATCGCCTTGCGGACGATGGCGGGATCGGCGCCGGCTTTGGCCGCGAAGAGCAGCGCTTCGGCGACGGTCTCGATGTTGCAGGCGACGATGATCTGATTGGCGACCTTGCAGATCTGGCCGGCACCGTTGCTGTCACCGACATGGGTGATGGTCTTGCCCATCAACTGGAAGAGCGGCAGGGCGCGCTCGAAGGCTGATTTCGGGCCGCCCACCATGATGGTGAGGGTCGCCTGCCGGGCGCCAATTTCGCCGCCGGAGACCGGAGCGTCGAGATAGGCCGCGCCTTTGGCAGCGATTCGGCTGGCAAAATCGCGCGTGGCGATCGGGCTGATCGAGGACATGTCGATCAGGAGCGTGCCGGAAGCGAGGCCTTCGGCGACGCCGGCCGGCCCGAACAGGACCTGCTCGACGTCGGGGGTATCGGGCAGCATCAGGATCACGACCTCGGCGGCGGCGGCGACGCTCCGGGCATCCGCGACCACACGCGCCATCCCGCGCATCGCCGGGGTGAGGCTTTTGCGCTCCGGGACGATCAGGGAATGGCCGCCCTGGTGCAGGTTTTCTGCCATCGGTCGGCCCATGATCCCGAGGCCGATGAACCCGATCCGCATCATCTTTTCTCCTTTCAAACCCCGTAGCGCTTGCGCCAGACGAGTCCGGCTTCGGTCTCTGCGGCCGGCCGGTACTCGCAGCCGACGAAACCCTTGTATCCGATTGTGTCGATGCGTCGGAACACGTAGTCCCAGCCGATCTCACCGGTCCCCGGTTCGTGCCGTTCCGGGACGTCGGCGATCTGCATGTGGGCGATCAGCGGCAGAAGCTCGGCCATCCGCCGGGTCACGTCGCCCTCGGTAATCTGGCAATGGTAGAGGTCGAACTGCAGCTTGATCGCGCCGTCGCCGATGGCGGCGATGATGTCCTGGGCCTGTCGGGTGGTGTTCAGAAAGTAGCCCGGCATATCGCGGTGGTTGATAGGCTCGATCAACAGGGTGACCTTGGCGCTCTTAGCGGCGCCCGCGGCCCAAGCAAGATTGGCGGCATAGACCGAAGCGGCGGTGAGGTGGGCGACGCCCGGTGGAAGAATTCCGGCCATGACGTGCACTTGGCGGCACCCGAGGGCACTGGCGTAGTCGAGGGCCCGGGAGAGCCCCTCGCGGAACTCGGCTTCGCGACCTGGGACCGCGGCGAGCCCGCGTTCGCCGGCGGCCCAGTTCCCCGGTGGAGCGTTGAACAGCACCTGACTCTGCCCGTGCTCGCGCAACCGGGCGGCGATCTCGGGCGCCGGGAACTCATAAGGGAAGAGGTACTCGACGCCGGTGAACCCGGCTTTGGCCGCGCGCTCGAAGCGATCGAGGAATGGGACTTCGGTAAACATCATCGAGAGATTGGCGGCCAATTGCACCATCGGCGGTATCCTCCCTGCGCGTGCATGGACGTTACGGCAGTTCTCGAACTGCGGAAACCTGGCGACTTGGGGTCAAATGCGTCCGCGGAGCGCGGCGCGGGTGAGGGCGAGCCGAGCCGCGAGGCTCCGCGGGCGAGCGGGTGCGGCGGGGTGGCGAAGATCACGCCTGGCAAGCACGGCGGGCAGAGCTGCCGGCAATGCGGCGTACGGTAGCGGGTGCGTGCGGGCTTCGGCGAGCCAGGAGCGCGCCTCAGCGGCCAGCGCTCCGCGAACCGGCAGCAGCGCCGGCGAGAGAGGTGCAGCGGCGACCTCAGCGGGTGAAAGCCCGTGGCCGGCGAGGAGGTCCGCGGGCAACAGGACGCGCCCGAGGCGCGCCTGGAATGGGATGCCGCGCAGGACGCCGGCAGCACCGTAAGCGGCGCCAAAGTGCGCCAGTGCCGGCGCGGCTTGATCCTGACCGAGCACGCGGCCGGCCACGACCGCGAGGTTGCCGGCCGCAGCGAAGAGATGCGCCCGCCATGCGGCGACGGTTGGGAAATTCGGGGTCACCTCGTCTTCCCGTGCCTCGATCAGGGTGACAAGCGGGTCCCGCGCGAGGCGTCCGGCGGCAATGAGTGACGCCAGTGGGGTCGCGACCTCATGGTAGCGTAACGCACCTTCGACGACCTCGCGCCACCAGGCGAGCCTCATCAATGCCAGCGCCGGTTCACTCGTGACTTCCAGCGCACGCGCGATCTCGTGGTTGAAGGCATAGAGCACGAACAATGTCTCGCGCACGGCAGCAGGCGCAAACAAGGTCGCAAGGAAGCGGTCCGGATCATGCCGGCGGACGAGCGCTGCCGGCGTACTCAGAGGATGCCGCACGGCCGGCTAACTTGACGCAACCCCGGGGGAGACATAGCTACAGGGCATAGCCAACGGGTCATAGCTAAGCCGATCCCGTCGCCTCCCGGCTTCGATGCCTCATCGAATGGAGATGTTCCATGGCCTTTGAACTCCCAGCCCTTCCTTATGCGCATAGTGCGCTGGCATCCCACGGAATGTGCCAGGAAACCCTCGAACTGCATCACGACAAGCATCATCAGGGCTATGTGACGGCGCTGAACGGCTTCGTCGAGAAGATGGGCGAACTCAAGGGCAAATCGCTCGAAGAGATCGTCCGCCTTGCACACGGCAAGCCGAACATGGCCGGCGTCTTCAACAATGCGGGGCAGCATTGGAATCACACCCTGTTCTGGCCGGGCATGAGCGCCAAAGGCGGCGGCATTCCGGGCACGCTCGAGAAGAAGATCGTCGGAGATTTCGGCTCGGTCGAGGCTTTAATTGATTCGGTCTATACTACGGATTGCGTGAAGTGTTTATG
>JBOHMK010000026.1:0-10631 GCA_050730115.1 Acetobacteraceae bacterium | reverse complement strand
CACCCGGCGCGCGATCGATCTTCATGAGGGGGATGAACTCGATCGGGAAGCCCTCAAGATGCTGATCCGTGCGGCTGTGGCCTTGAACAGGTCTCGAGCCCGATAATCGACAGGCGGGGACATGTCGGCGCCGGGTGAATTTCGCCGTTGCAGGCGCTCTACGAGAGATCGATGGCGTGGCGCTTGAGATCCTCGAGCGCGCACCATTCGAGCGCGCCCTCGTGCGTTGCCCGCAGCACCACGCGCGGCGCCTTCCCGGCCTCCAGTGCTTCCTGCCAGCGTGGCGCGCAAAGACACCAGCGGTCCCCTGCCTTCAGGCCGGCAAAGCCGAATTCCGGCCGCGGTGTCGAGAGATCGTTGCCGGCAGCCTGGGAAAAGGCGAGGAAGGCCTCTGTCATGACCGTGCAGACGGTGTGGCTGCCGCGATCCTCGGGCCCTGTATTGCAGCACCCGTCGCGGTAGAAGCCGGTCAGCGGCGCGGTCGAGCACGGCGCCAGCGCCTCGCCGAGAACGTTGCGCCCGCCCCCGCTTCCCCTGCCGTGATCCGGATCATCGTGGCCAGGATTATCCTTGGGCATCGCTGTTCCTATCCGCTCTCAGTCTACGTTGCAGGAAGGTTCGCCGCAGGCGACGTTCATGGGCGCGGCGGCGGCATCTCCACCCGGCCGCCCGCGTTCTTCCAGGCCGCAAACCCGCCGCCGATATGCGTGACGTTGGCGAGGCCCATGTCCTGCGCGGTTTTCGCCGCGAGCGCCGAACGCCAGCCGCTGGCACAATAAAAGACGAAGCGCCTGGGCTCGCTGAAGACGGGCTTCGCATAGGGACTGTCGGGATCGATCCAGAATTCAAGCATTCCTCTCGGGCAGGAGAATGATCCCGGGATCCTGCCGTCACGCTGGATTTCGCGCGGATCGCGCAAGTCGACGAACAGCACGTTGCTGTCCCCGCTGAGGCCGAGCGCAGCCTTCACGGGAAGGGTGTCGATTTCCGCCTCTGCTTCGGTCAGCAGCGCCTGGTAGCCTTTTTTCATCGGGCGCATCCTTGTCACTGCATCGGCGAGTGAGGGAAGACCTCGTCGCACGCGATCCGGATAGGGGAGCCGATCGAACTCGGGGCGTCAAGCTTCAAGTCGTGAAACGGGCGCGGCGGAGTCCTGCGCCGTCTGCGTGCCGATTTGCCGTCTGCCAACACGATGCTGCGCGAGCCGGGGGATCGCTGCTACCTGAGCTGATCGCGGATGCTATCCAGTCCGACACGGGCGCAGGCGTCGTCCAGATTGCCACCCGGCGCGCCGGCGGCGCCGATGGCGCCAATGGTTTCATTGCCAACTTTGATCACTATTCCGCCGCCGATCAGGATCAGATGCGGAAGCTGGGTAAAGAGGGCGGTGAAACCCGGGACCGTCTTCGCCCGCTCGACCAGCTTGCTGGTGTCGGTCTTGAACGACGCCGACGTGTACGCCTTGTCGTACGCACTGTCGAGCGTGTGGCTGCCGGCACGATCACCGCGCAGCACCGCTTGACGCACGCCGTCGGCATCCACCACCACCGCGGTCTCTGCATAGCCTTGTTTCGCGCAGCTCGCTACGGCTGCACTCACTGCCTGGGCGGCGAGCGTTGCGGACAGGCGATGCGTGGTGAGCAATCCTTCGGCGCGGCATGCGACCGGCGACATCGCGGCGGAGACCGCCAGAGCCAGTACCGCGGTGATGACGTGAACCGGATGTGAGCTGATCATTGTGTTTCCTCCTCTCGATCGTCATTCGCCTCTACGGGCACCGTTCAGCCTGTGCCTGCGGCATCCTGATGCAACAGGGACACACCTCGCCCGGGTCCGACGCCGCGCGGCCGCTCTACAGATCCTTGGCCAATCTCAGCGCGTCGTAAATCGCGGCGTGGACATTGCGAGAGGAGACTGCATCGCCGATGCGGAACAGGCGGAAGCGGGCAGAGGGATTGCGGACCAGTTCCTGTGACCGGCCGGCGATCAGAGCAGCGTAGTCCACCTCGCCGCGATTGAGGGAAAGCGGCTTCAGCTCGTCATAGAGATCGGTGACCGGCAAGGTGCCATGCTCGACCACGATCTGGTCAACTTCACGCAGCACGCGTTGCTCGGAGTAATCGGATCCGAGCGTGGCCATCAGGGCATTACCTTCGCGGTGCGCCGAGATGAGGCGGGTATTGATCGTGATCGTGACGCCATGTTCGAGGAAGGCCTTGGCGTAGCTTGCATGGTTGAGGCCGCCCATCTCCGGGGCGAAATAGCGCTCGGGGGTGACGATCTCGACCGAGGAGCCGGCCGCGGCGAGAAGCTCTGCCGTCTGCATGCCGGGATGGGCGCCATTGTCGTCAAACAGAAGCACGCGCGCGGCGGGCTTGGCTTCGCCGGAGAGGATGCTCCAGGTGGAGAGGACGAGGTCATTGCCGCTTTCGAGAACATCGGTATTCGGCACGCCGCCAGTGGCGATGAAGACGACATCAGGTGCTGCGGTCAGGACGTCGGCCTTTTCGGCGAAAGTCGCATACCGGATGGTGACGTGGCGGGCCCCGAGGCGCTTGAGCCGCCATTCGACGATACCCATCAGCTCCTTACGCCGCGCCAGGCGGGCCAGAAGGAGGATCTGGCCTCCCGCCTTGTCGGTCGCTTCGAACAGGGTCACGTCATGGCCGCGCGCGGATGCGACGCGTGCGGCCTCGAGCCCGGCCGGGCCGGCGCCGACGATGACCACCTTCTTGAGCGGTCCGGTGGTTCGCATCACGACCTGTGGCAGCGACGCTTCGCGCCCGGTGGCCGGGTTGTGGATACAGACGGCATCGTTGCCTTCGTAGATGCGGTCGAGGCAGTAGGTGGCGCCGACGCAGGGGCGGATCTCTTCTTCCCTGCCTTCCATCAGCTTCTTAACGATGTGCGGATCCGCGATGTGGGCGCGGGTCATACCTACCATGTCGAGCTTGCCGGAAACGATCGCGTGCCGGGCGGTGGCGACGTCCTGGATGCGTGCGGCGTGGAAGACCGGGAAGCGGGTGGCGGCACGGACTTCGCCGGCGAAATCGAGATGCGGTGCGAGCGGCGTGCCGTAGATCGGAATCACCTTGGCGAGCGCGGCATCGGTTTCGATGTGACCGCGGATGATATCAAGGAAGTCGATCCTGCCGCTGGCCACCAGCCGCTTTGCGATGTCGATTCCGACCTCTTTCGAGAGCCCTTTCTCCCAGTCCTCATCGGCGACCATGCGAATACCGACGAGAAACCCGGGCCTGGTCGCCCGGCGAATGGAATCGAGGACCATGAAAGTAAAACGGAGACGGTTCTCCAGGCTGCCACCGTACTCATCGTCGCGGTGGTTGGTTGCCGGTGACCAGAACTGATCGACGAGATGACCGTAGGCGTTGAAGGCGATGCCGTCGAGGCCCGCTGCCTCCATCCGGGCCGCGGCACTGCCGTAGTCGGCGACGATGCGGGCGAGGTCCCAATCCTCTGCCGCTTTCGGAAACGAGCGGTGGGCCGGTTCGCGGATCGGCGAGGGCGCGAGCACGGGCAGCCAGTCCGCCCGGTTCCATGCCGTGCGCCGGCCGAGGTGGGTGAGTTGGATCATCACCGCGGCGCCGTGCTGGTGGCATTCCTCGGTCAGGCGGCGCATCCAGGGCACGATCTCGTCCTTGTAGGCGAGGAGATTGCCGAACACCGCAGGTGAATCGGGGGAGACCACGGCCGAGCCTGCGGTCATGGTCAGTGCGATGCCGCCCTTGGCTTTTTCCACGTGATACAGCCGGTAACGGTCCTTGGGCATGCCGTCTTCGGAGTATGCCGGTTCATGAGATGTGCTCATGATCCGGTTCTTGAGGCGGAGCCGCCCGAGCTGGAAGGGCTGGAGCAGCGGATCACTTTGCAGCGGCATCTTGCTTTCCTCGAGGTGACTTGCGAACGGCGCGCGCATAGACCAGTTGCGCGGTCATCAGATCGAGATGACCGCCGCCGCCGTTCTTGAACACCGTGATCTCAGAATCACTGCCCCGACCTCGGACTTTTTCCTGCGTGAGATCGAACAGGTCGCCGGCGATGTCGGCCTCGGAGATGACGCCATCGTGGATCGGTTGCAAAAGATCTCCGGCGACCCCGAGGGTGAACCAGCGGCTATCGACGTAGATGCGCGCGCGGCGCATCAGGGCATCATCGCTCTCGCGCATTTCGGGCGTGAACGAACCGACCAGATCGACATGCGTGCCGGGCTTCACCCAGGCACCTTTCAAGACCGGCATCCGGCTGGCCGTGGCGCAGCAGATCACGTCCGCAGTGCCGGCGGCGGCTTCGAGATCACTGACCGAAGCGGCATCGATGCCCTGGCGTTTGAGGTGGGCGGCGAGCAGGGAGGCGGCCTGAGCGGTCCGGTTCCAGATCAGAACCCGGGCCAGGCGCGGCCGGACCGAGCGATGCGCCTCGACCATCGCCGGGGCCTGCCTGCCGGCCCCGATCATGAGCAGGGTGCGCGCGTCGCGCCGGGCGAGATAGTCGGCACCGAGTGCAGAGTCGGCTCCGGTCTTGCGTTGCGTGAGCGGGTTGGCGTCGATCACCGCGAGCGGCGCGCCGCTTTGCCCGTCGAACAGGACGAAGACGGAAGCGATCGTCGGCAGATTTTTTTCTGCGTTGCCGGGAAAGACGGAGGCGAGCTTGACACCAAGCGCCAAGCCGCGCTGCCAGGCGGCGTAGGTCAGCAGATGATCGTGCTCCCTCGCGCTCCCGGGCTGGACGATGAGCAGGCGCTCGCTGGCCGCGACGCCGGCGCGGTGGCCCTCGCGTAGCGCCTGGATCAGAGAAGGATAATCGAGTGCCCGCTCAGCCGCGTGCGCAGAAATCAGGCGGATTGCGGGCCGCCTCACGGTCACGGAAGAAGCGAATCGGCGAACGGCGTGCGCGACAGCGGCACTGCGCCATGGGCGGTGATCAACACCTGCTGCTCGAGCTTGACCCCTTCTTTCTCGCCGGGCGTCCCGAGATAGCTTTCAACCGAGACCACCATGTTCTCCTCGAAGTGGCCATCATAGCCCCAGTCGGCGAAGTCCACCTGGTAGGCGAGGGCAGGATACTCGTCCACCAGGCCGACGCCGTGCACCATCGCCATGTAGCGGTTCGGCACGAACTCCTCGGGCACTGGCCAGGCACGGTCGGCGAATTCGCGGAACGAGAGGCCGGGGCGAAGAAGTTCCATATTGAAATGCACCTGCTCTTCGGCGAGCGCGTGCAGCGCGCGCTGGCGGGGCGAGGGCTTTCGCCCCGGGCAGACATAGGTTCGCGAGATGTCGGCGAGATAGCCGTTCGGGCCGACCATGTCGGTATCGAACCCGACCATGTCGCCGGGCTCGATGACATGGTTGCCGCACTCCTGGAACCAGGGATTGGTGCGTTCGCCCGAGGCGAGCAGGCGACACTCGATCCATTCGCCGTCATGGGCGATGTTGGTCTCATGCAGGACGGCCCAGAGCTGGTTCTCGGTTATTCCGGGCGCGAGCTTCTCGCGCATCCGATCGACCGCAGTGTCGCAGACCTCCATCGAGAGGCGGAGGCAGGCGATCTCGTCCGCGGATTTCACTGTGCGCGCCTGCTCCAACGGCTCTTGCGCATCGAAGATCTCGATCCCGCGTGCTGCGAGCAGCCTGGCACCCCAGGGCTCGCAGCGATCGAGTGCGAGCCGGCGATTGGCGCCGCCGTAGCTCTCGAGCAGGCTTGCCACTTCGTCGGCCCAGAGAGCGGTTTTCTCGGCGACGCGCGGGCCGGCGATGAAATAAAACCAGGGCGTGCTCAGGCGGCGTTGGTCGATCGTTTCGAGGCCAGCGGAAAGGTGTTGGCTCGAGGAGAAATCGAACAGCACGACGGGACCGGAGGAGGCGATGAAGGCGTAGCGGCCGGGAGCATGCAGGGTCCAGACGGCCATGTTGCGGGCGCCGGTCGCGTAGCGGATGTTGATCGGGTCGGCGAGGAGTGCCGCGGCATAGTCACGCCGGGCGAGTTCCGCGCGGACGCGGTCGAGCCGGTAACGGCGGAGCCGCTCCTGGTCGATCGTGGCCTGGCGGGCGGCGAGATCGAAGCCGAGCGGAGCGACTGCTGCCTCGGAGCGTGCGCTTTTCCCGCGGCGCGCGGTGGTCGCGATCCGGCTTGCGGGCCTGGTTCGTGGTTGGCTCACTGGTAATGTGCTCATGGGCGGCCTGCTCCGGTGGATGATGGGCCGGTGGATGGTGAGAGAGCGCCGGGGGTTGCAGAAATGATCGGTTCGGCGGCCGAGAGGCGTGGCAACGGAATGTGGCAGAAGATGAGATGCCCGTTGCCGGCGTCGCGCATCGGCGGTGGGACCGTATCGCAGATCGCGCCGAGCTTGCGCGGGCAGCGGGTGGCAAAGCGGCAGCCCTTGGGCGGATGGAGCCGGCTCGGCAACTCGCCCTCGAGGCGGATCCGCCGGTTCGAAACCGACGGGTCCGGCGACGGCACGGCGGAGAGCAGCGCTTCGGTGTAGGGGTGGAAGGGCGGCGTGTAGAGCGCCGCGGTCGGGCCGGCTTCCATGACGCGGCCGAGATACATCACGACGACATGGTCGGCGATGTAGCGCACCAGCCCGAGATCGTGGCTGATGAAGACCATGGTGGTGCCGCGCTCGGCCTGGATTTCAAGCAGCAGATTGACGACCGCGGCTTGCACCGAGACGTCGAGTGCCGATGTCGGCTCATCCGCGATCAGCACTTCAGGACGCCCGGCGAAGGCACGTGCGATCGCGACGCGTTGCTTCTGGCCGCCGGAGAGCTGGCGGGGAAGGGAATGGCGCACCGATTCCGGCAGGCGCACGAGGCCGAGCAGGGAGCGCAACCGGCGGTCGATTTCGGCTCTCGGGTGCCGGCCGAGCTTGCGCAGTGCGCGGGCGATCGGCCAGCCGACGGAGAACGACGGATTGAGGGTGCCTTCCGGATTCTGGAAGACCATCTGGATCTCGGCCACCTGCCGGGCGGTGCGGCGGTGCACGGGCGTGTTCGCGATTTCGGCGCCGGCGTAGCGCAGGCTGCCGTCCGATGCCGGCTCGAGGCCGGCGAGAACTCGGGCAAAGGTTGATTTCCCCGAGCCGGATTCGCCGACCACCGCGAGTACCCGGCCGCGCTCGGCGACGAGATCGAGGCCGTCATTGGCGCGGACGATTCCTCGCTTGAGGTAATAGAACCGCGAAAGCTTCTCGGCCTCGACTGCAGGAGCGCCGAGAGCGGTGGCGGCGGGTGGCGGGGGCGCCGCGAGCGATGCTGCGGGCGTGGCTTCCTGCCAGCGCAGGCAGCGCACGGAATGGCGTGGCCCGGCGTCGGCCGGCGGCACCGGCGCGACATCGCAACGACCCGGCAGGGCGAGCGGGCAGCGCGGCGCGAAGACGCAACCTTTTGGGGCGAAACCCGGCGGCGGTACTGAGCCCGGAATCGGGATTAGCGCCAGATCGTGCTTGCTCGACCCCATGCGCGGGATCGCCCGCATGAGCCCGCGCGTATAAGGATGACGCGGCGCGGCGAACAGCGACGCGACCGGTGCGTCTTCCACCAGTTCGCCCGCATACATCACGCCGACCCGTTCGGCGACGCGGGCGATCAGGCCGAGGTTGTGCGAGATGTAGAGGAGCGCAGTGCCGCGCCGGCGGCGGATCTCGTCGATCAGATCGATCACCGCCGCTTCCACCGTCACGTCGAGGCCGGTCGTGGGCTCGTCGAGCAGCAGGAGGAGAGGGTTGGCGAGCAGCGCCATGGCGATCACCACGCGCTGCTTCTGACCGCCGGAGAGCTGATGCGGGTAACAATCGAGGAATGCTTCCGGATCCGGAATGTGGACCTCGGCGAGCACCTCGGCGGCGCGCTGCCAGGCCTTTCGCCGCGCCATGCCCTGGTGCAGCATCGGCACCTCGATGAGCTGGCGGCCGACGGTCATCGCCGGATTGAGCGCGCTCGCCGGCTCCTGATAGACGATGCTGATCTTGCGGCCGCGAATTTGTTCGAGCTCGGCTGTGCTCGCGCGGACGAGATCGCGGCCGGCAAACAGGATTTCACCCCCTGTGATGACGCCGCTCTGGCCGAGATGGCGCATCAGTGCCATGGCGAGCGTCGATTTCCCACAACCCGATTCACCGACCAGCCCGAGGCTTTCGCCGACGCCGAGGGTAAGAGAAAGGTTGGGGAGTGCAACCATGTGACCGCGGCTGGTGTGGTATTCGACCCGGAGGTTGCGGATCTCGATCAGCGGCGGCCGGTCCGCCCTGGCGTCTCCGGGCGCGTCGACAATCGTGGAGATCTCAGTCGGCACGGGAGAGCTCGGTCAGACCGTCTGCCAGGAGATTGAATCCGAGCACCAGCGAGATCAATGCGATCGCGGGAAAGAGCGCCATTCCGGGGAACACGGTCAGCATCGGCGTTGCCTGCTGGACCATGCCGCCCCAATCGGGTGCGGGCGGCGGGATGCCAAGGCCCAGGAAGCCGAGGGTGCCGATCGTGATCACGGTGTAGCCGAGTCTCAGGCAGAAATCCGTAATCAGCGGGCCGCGGCAGTTCGGCAGGATCTCGACCACCATGATGAAGAGTGCCGATTCGCGGCGCAGACTGGCGGCGGCGACGAAATCCTGGCGTGCCAGTTGCATCGTCAGTCCGCGCACGATTCGCGAGACTGCGGGGGCGGAGGCCAGCACCACCGCGACGATGATGTTGAGTGCGGAGGCGCCGACGGCAGCGATCAGCACCACGTAGAGAACGACCACCGGGAAGGCCAGGATGACATCGCTGACGCGGCTGATCACGGCATCGACGAAGCCGGGATAGAAGCCGGCGACGAGCCCCATCGTGGTGCCGACGATGTAGGCGACGATCACCGAGACCGGAGCTACGACCAGCACCAGCCGCGCACCCCAGACCAGGCGCGAGAGCGTATCGCGGCCGAGTGAATCGACGCCCAGCAGATGGTGCCAGGATGGCGCGGGATGGGCGATCGCGAGATAGTCCTGGGCGGTCGGCGAGAGCAGCGGCAGGAGGGGTGCGATCAGGGCCACGATCACCCAGAACAGGATGATGGCGAGCCCGGTCATGGCGACACCGGAGGAAGGCAGGCGCCGCAACAGGCTTGGGCGGGCGGCGGCGATCGCTTCGAGGTCGATCGCGACCCCGGGGGCACCATCGGCGACGCCGCCGGCGACCGTGATGCCGGAGGCAGCGCGCAGAGGAGCGGGTCTGAGGTGCGCGAGTTTCATGTGCGCGCGCTCATGTACGCGCGGTCATGTACGTGCATTCATGTACGTGCCTGGGGATCGAGCAGCCAGTAGCCGAGGTCGCTCAGCAACTGGGTCGCCATTGCGATCACCAGTGCGATCAGGGTCGCTGCTTCGATCAGCGCGATATCGCCGAACAATGACGCCTCGAGCAGCATGCGGCCGAAGCCGGGATAGGCGAACACCGTTTCGGTTACGACCACGCCGCCGATCAGCCAATTGATTTGCAGAAGAATCACGGTGAAGGGTGCGATCATCGCATTGCGCAACGCGTGCCGCATGATGACACGCCGGCGCGGCAGGCCCTTCAGGACCGCCGTGCGGACGAACGGCCGGTTCAGGACGTCGATCATCGATGCCCGGACCATGCGCGCGACGTAACCCGAATCGTAGAGCACGAGGACCGCGACCGGCAGCACGAACTGGCTCGGTAGCGGCCAGCCGGTGCCACCGACGAGTGGGGAGGTTCCGGGTAAAACCTTAAGCCAGACCGCGAAGATGGCGGCGAGGATGACCCCGATCGCATATTCCGGCATCGATGTCATGGTGATGGAGGTGACGGAAAGGACGCGGTCCAGAATACTGCCTGGGCGCATGCCGGCGAGGATGCCGAGCAGCATCGAGAGCGGCACGATGATCGCAAAGGCAATTCCCGCCAGCGCCGCGGTGTTGCCGAGCCGGTCCCAAATGATCTGGTTCACGGGCACGCGGAACAGGGTCGAGTAGCCGAAATTGCCGAGATAACGCGCGCCCCTCGGATCATGGATGTTGAGGCCGAGCGCCGGATTATCCAGCGGGTCCTTGCGCACCCCGACCAGTACCTCCGCCCAGCGCACGTAGCGCACCAGGAGCGGATCGCCGAGCTGGAGCTTTTCATAGAGGAGATGTACCTGCTCGGGGAGCGCGTAGGCGCCGAGCGTTTCGCGGGCCACGTTGCTCGGCGAGAACTGCGTCACCGCGAAGACAAGGAACGAAGCGGCGATCAGCGTCAGCGCCAATGTGCCCGAACGGCGGAGCAGGAACCAGGGCATGGCGCTTTCCTCTCGTGCCCTCGGTTCCTGCTGCCTTGCGCCTCGTCAGGCCCCGAGCGAGAGCCGGTTGCCGAACACGTAGTTGGTCGGATGCATGCTGAAGCCACCGACCTTCTTGTCCATGAAGGTGAAGGATTCGGCGAACACCGGCTGCGCCATTGGACCGTCGTGCTGGAGGATTTCTTCGAGCTTCTGCATGACCGCCTGCCGCTTGGTGGCTTCGAGAATGCCGCCCGCCTGGTTCAGAAGCCTGTCGAACTCGGGGTTCGAATAGCCGCTCTCGTTCCACGGCACGCCGGTGCGATAGGCGAGGTTGAGCAGCATCACGCCGAGTG
>JBOHMK010000025.1:0-3333 GCA_050730115.1 Acetobacteraceae bacterium | reverse complement strand
TCGGCGGCTTTGCGGTGGCGGTTTGTGGGAGTCCTGGCGGGGCCGAGATTGCTTCGTCGCGCCTCGCGCGTGAAGAGACGCGCTCACGCTCCTCGCAATGACATTGCGGGCTATGGTGTGGTTTCATGCCCAGCGGGTCGGCAACGCCGGTGGGGAACTAACGGAGAGAGCGCGGGGCGAGCGTCGAAGAGCTGGTGCGAAGCGGCGAGCTTCGTCCCGAGAGCGGCGAGGTGTTCCGCCTTCCGGGCGAGACGGTGCGATTGTTCAGGCATCAGCAACAGGCGCTCGCCAATAGACAGATGGAGGAGCTGAAGCGGTATATCGGGCAGTCCGGCCTGAACGAGCGGCTCAAGCCGAGCTTCGCCCGCTATACCGGCCAGGAGGATGACGAGGATCGGCAAAAGATCCGCGATTTGAAGCCGGACATTCTGCTCACGAATTTCATGATGCTCGAGCTCCTGATGACGCGCCAGAACGCGCTCGACCGGGAGGTGATCGCCAACGCTGCGGGGCTCGATTTCATCGTGCTCGATGAGCTGCACACTTACCGCGGGCGTGAAGGCGCAGATGTGGCGATGCTGGTCAGGCGGCTGAAGGACCGGCTCTGCCGCGACAGGGAGCCGGTGGTGATCGGCACCTCGGCGACGATGGCGAGCGAGGATGCGGCAAATTCGGCCGCGGCGGTCGCGCGGGTTGCCTCGCGGCTGTTCGGTCAGCCGATCACGGCCGACGCGGTGATCGGCGAAAGCCTGGCCGGGGCCACTGACCCGGCGAAGAAGCCAAATTCGCTCGGCGTGACGCAAGATCGCCGTCTACAGAGAGTGGTGCCATCCTCCTGGAGCTCTCCCGTCCCGAATGCGGGACAGTGGCGGGACCCGGTTCCGCCGGATGTGAGGTTCGCAGGAAGAACCCTGCAAGACGAGAGCTCTGCCTTGGACGAACGATGTCATCCGCGGGGAACGGAGCACGGAGGATAATGCGTAATGGAGCTTGACAAGGACCACCCTGATGTGAGGCCGAATACATGACCTCTCCAGACCAAATCGCCGAGGCTGACCATTCGCTGCTCGCCAATAGGCGGCCGTCCAGACGTGACGTCAAAACACGCGCCCGGGCAAAGCGCACCGTTTCAGGCCCTTGCAGAGCGGCCGCGGGCGCCACCATTATCTTGCGCATGGACGCCGCCGGTCGGCGATCACTGGACTCGTCCGCGCGCACGACCGAAAGATGGCGCGGCAAAGCGAACCTCGGTCCGGTATCCCCGCTCAGACGACGCTCCACCGCCTGCCGAGGAGGAGCCGGAATGCCCGAAAAAGGGGCGGACACGCCGCTCGATTTGTCGCTGTTCGACGATCCGAAGCCGAGCACGCCGGAGCCGGCATCGGCGCGCGCGGTCACGCTTGTGCCACCGGAGACGCCGCCAGCCGATCCGCGGCTGGCGCCCGAGCCCCCGCCGCCGCGGCTGGTCGAGGTCGCCAAACTCGGCGCCGACGAACTGGCGGCGGCCCGGCAGATGGCGGCCCGGGTCAATTTCCGCGACACGGCGTCGCTGATGGCACACGGCGAGGGCGTGCTGGCCGAGATCGCCCAGTCCTCCCGCCAGTTGCTCGGTGGGGCTCGTCTCGGCGAGGCGGGCGAAATCGGCAATATCGCCGCGGCAGTGATCGACGGGGTGAAGATCCTGCGCATCGACGATCTCAGGGCGGAAGCGGCAGGCGGCCGGCCGGGCGCGCGCAAGGGCCTGGTTGGCCGGCTTCTGGGCACCGTCGCCGACGCGCGTTCGGCGTTCCGGGGCTTCGCCGAGAACCGCAAGACCTTTCTCGACCTGATGGACAAGGAGCAGGCCAAGGCCCGCAAGACCCGTGCCGACCTCGCGGTGGCAATTGGGTTGCTGGACCAGCAGGCGGTGGCGATCCGCGGCAGCCTGCACGGGCTCAAGATTGCGATCGCTGCCGGCCAGATCGCGCTCGATCACGGTCAGGATGAGCTGGAGCCGCTGCGCCAGCACGCCGTCGCCACCGGCGATCCGGCCGACGCCGCCGATGTACTGGAATTCCGCGGTGCGCTCGCCAATTTCCGGAGCAAGATCGCGGACATGCGGGAGAACCTGGTGGCCTCGGCACTGCTGATCCCGATCATCGGGCAGAATCGCAAGGCGGCCGAAACGCGGATGATGAAGGTCTCCGACGGCATGCTGGTGGTGATCCCGCGACTGATGGCCGTGGCCTCGCAGGCGGTGGTGCAAGTTGACATCCGGCACGCGGCGGAGGAGAGCGAGAAGCTGGACGAAGCGGCGCGCCAGTTGACTCTCATGGCCAGCAAGGGTGCGCACGAGGCCGCCACCTCGGCGGCGCTGAGCCTGGGCGGTGACCAGCGCAACATCGACGTCCTCGCCAAGGTTGCGGACGAGGCAGTCCAGACCATGCATGACGTAATCGAGATCGAGCATGAAGTGGCCGCCGGGGATCGCGAGCGCGAGGCGAAGCTTGCCGCCGTCCGCGACCGGCTCGGGGCCGGGATGCGTGGCGCGGCACAGGCTGCGCTCAAGGCTGATGTGCCATGAGCGACAGTGGCGACTTCGACATGCAGGCTGCCTGGCTCCGCCGCTTCCAGGCCGACGCCGAGAGCAACTTGAAGGCCTTCGCGCTCCGGCTGAAGGAAGCCCTGCCGGAGCTGGTGACGGTCAGGGAAAGCAAGGGATTCTTTGCCCACGCCGGGCGGATCACCGGCGTTTCCGTGGCCCTCGGGGACAAGCAGTACACCCTCGAACTGGTCAATGGCCGGGTCCGGGCAACGGTCGCGATGGTCGTGCGCGGCATCACGCTGAACACCAAGGATCTCGATCCCGGCGACTGGTTCGCCCGGATCTCGCATGAGACGCGGGAAACCACCGCGAACGCGAAGGCGCTCAGCCGCTCGCTCACGCTGTTCATGGAGAGCTGAGATGGGCGGCGAAATCGCGGCCCCGGCAGATCATGGGGCACGTCTCGCCGACATCGTGGCCGCATTGCGGACGGACCGGGTGCCAGCCGCCACGCGCGCCCGATTGCAGGCCGCGCGCGCCGGCCGGGCGCCGTGGATCGCGACGCTCACCCCGGCCGAGTTGCTGGTGGTACGTTCGCATGGCCTCAGGCCGATTGCCGCGATCGCTGCGACCTGCTGGCTGCATTATGGCTGGTCGTGGGCCGAGGGGCACGTGCAGGGCTGGAACAGGGCGCTGGCGCGGCTCAAGGAGGAGGCGAAGGAAGCGGGCGCGAACGCGGTCGTGGACGTGAAGATGCGCACCATTCCTCTGGGCGGCCAGGACAGCATGGACTTCACGCTGATCGGCAC
>JBOHMK010000024.1:0-7034 GCA_050730115.1 Acetobacteraceae bacterium | reverse complement strand
GTCATGTTTCTGAGCTTGGCAAAACTGAACGGGATAGTTTGGCCTCGGCCACGGCTCACGCGGACGCCGCACTGGATCGGAGCGAACAAACGGCGAAGCAGCGAAACATCGCGGACGCGGCCACCCGTCTCTTCATGGCCCAGGGCTATGCCGAGGTCTCGATGGATGCGATCGCCCGTGCCGCCGGCGTCTCCAAGGCCACCCTCTACGCCTATTTCGCCTCGAAGGAGCGGCTGTTCGCCAGTCTCGTCGGTGAGGCGTGCACGCGCTCCGGCCCCGGCTCGCCAACCCTTTCGGACAACGCAGCGGACGTGCGGGAGACGCTCGCGACGCTGGCCGGGCAAGCGCTCCGTCTCATGCTCGAGGAGCAGTCGCTGGCGGTCTATCGGTTGGTGATAGCCGAGTCCGCGCCCTTTCCCGAACTCGGCCACGCCTTCTATGAGCGCGGTCCCGCCCGCGGGCGGCGCAACCTTGCGGCCTGGCTCGAACAGCGATGGCCCGAGGCCGGCTCCGCCGGGCGGACCCGGAACTCCCCGCCGAGCAGTTCACGGGCCTGCTCAGGACGGACCTGCCAATGCGCGCGCTGCTCGGCATCGATCCGAAACCGACGGCGGCCGAGATTGAGGCTACCGCCGCCGCCGCGGTGGACACCTTCATGCGCGCCTACGCCCCCACCTGACGCACCCCGGGTCTGCAGCGGTTCTACCCCAGGCTTTTTGTGGCAGGATGGCGACCCCAATTAATGGCGTGCGGAGAGGGAGATTGCGTGATGAATGAACCCTGCATCATCGGCTGGGCGCACAGCCCATTCGGCAAGCTCGAGGATCCTGACGTCGAAAGCCTGATTGCCCGGGTCGCAGGGGCGGCGATTGCCGATGCCGGGATCGCGCCGGCAGAGGTTGATGGTGTCTTCGTCGGCACCTTCAATGCCGGATTCAGCCGCCAGTGCTTTCCCTCTTCGCTGCCGATGAACGCAGTGCCAGAGCTTCGCTTCAAGCCGTCCACTGCTTACGAGAACGCTTGCGCCTCGGGCTCGGCCGCGGTGCATGGTGGGCGGGATTTCATCGTCGGTGGCCGCGGCCGCTTCGCGCTCGTCATCGGCGTCGAGAAGATGACGTCGTCAACCCCGCCGGAAATCGCCGATCATCTGCTTGCCGCCTGCTATCGTCGGGAGGAGGATGACGTGCCGGGCGGCTTTGCAGGCATTTTTGCGCGTATCGCGCAGTCCTACTTCCAGCGCTACGGAGACCAGTCCGATGCGTTAGCGGCGATCGCTGCCAAGAATCACAAGAACGGCGTCGACAACCCTTATGCGCAGATGCGGCGCGATCTCGGTTATGAATTCTGCCGCACGGTCTCCGAGAAGAATCCGATCGTCGTGGCGCCGCTCCGGCGCACCGACTGTTCGCTGGTGAGCGACGGCGCCGCGGCGCTCGTCCTCGCCGACGCGGAGGTGGCCCGTACGCTCGCCCCGGGCCGTGCCATTCGCTTCCGCGCCGCGGTCCACGTCAATGATCTCCTGCCGCTGTCGCGGCGTGATGCGACTCGTTTCGAGGCAGCAGAGATCGCCTGGGCCCGCGCGCTGCAACAAGCCGGCATCACTCTCGGCGACCTTTCATTCGTCGAGACGCATGACTGCTTCACCATCGCCGAACTGATCGAATACGAGGCGATGGGCCTCACACCGCGCGGTCAGGGTGCGCGCGCGGTGTTCGAAGGCTGGACCGCGCCGGACGGGCGGCTCCCTGTCAACCGCTCGGGCGGGCTGAAGTCCAAGGGTCATCCGGTCGGGGCGACCGGGGTTTCGATGCACATCATGGCGGCGATGCAGCTCGCCGGCGAGGCCGGGGCGATGCAGCTTCCGCGTGCCGACCTCGGCGGGGTCTTCAACATGGGTGGCGCCGGCGTTGCCAACTATGTTTCGATCCTCGAACGCCTGAACTGATCGCGGCCACCCGGCCGTTCAACTACTCGGCAGCCGGCAGAAGGGCTGGTCGCTCCGGCACTTGCAACTTCTGTGACTCCGGGGCCCGCGCGGGTTCAGGCGGCGCTGCACGCCCAAGCGCGGCGCGCGCGGCGACCAGCAATTGGCGCGCGCTGTCCTGACCTGACTGCAGATGACCGGTCCCGGCAAGCAATGCGACCGCCCCCGGAGGCAAATGCGGGCGTACACCGGGCAACTCTGCGAGCTCCGTTCCAGAGAGCGATTCCGCCGCCTCGGGATCGAGGCCGGCATCGACGATGATCGCCAGGCTCCGAAGCGCCACCAGGGCGCCTTCGCCGAGCGGCGCCAGTGCCTCGGCGCTGAAGCCGCCATCGGCCAGCAATTGCGCCATGTTGAGCTTGCGTTCGGCGTCTTTCAGCCACCCCGTCGCGATCTTGCTTCTCCGCAGCCAGGCCGCGGATTCCGCCGTTGCCTCGAGGGCCGGTGAGCAGTGCAGCACCTCGTCCGGCTCATTGAGCCGGAGAATCCCGGCCGCAGCCAGGCGGCGGATAGTCTCCCAGGTCTGGCGATCGAGAAATTCGATTCCTCCGAGCCCCGATCTCTCCGCCGCCTCGGCCAGGCGCACCCGATCGCTATCGCCGTCGGCCGCGGCAGCGTCCAGGACCACGAGGGTTGCCGCCGAGCCGTCATCTCGGTGCCGCCGCTCGATCGAAAGTACTGATTCGCCCATCCGGCCGGCAATCTGCTCGACGAAACGCTGCACCGGATCGGCAGCAGGCGCCGCCGCCACCGGCTCGGACAACAACCCGGCCATCCGCTCCACCATCGCCGCACGTCCAGAGGGCATCTTGAGCGAGCTCAGATCCCCGCGCCCATCGAGCACCCCATCCGCGAGTCCCTGCTTTTGGGCGAGCAGATGCAGAATCCGATGCTCGATCGAATCCTCGCAGACCAGATTGACCACGGTTACCGCCCGCATCTGATTCTTCCGCCAGGCACGTGCAATCCGCTGCTCGAGCTTGGCCGGATTCCACGGCAGGTCGAGGTTCACCACCGCACTCGCAACTTGCAAATTGAGCCCCACACTACCGGAATCGGTCGACAGGAACAGCCGGCAGTCCGGATCGTTCTTGAACCGCCGCTGCTCGATCCGCCGCTTCTCCTGCGCCACCGAGCCGGTGTGCCAGGCGAATTCGATTCCCATCTCGCCCGCCAGTTCGCGCACCAGTTCCAGCATGCGCTGCCATTCGGAGAAGACGATCACCTTGCGCTCCGGATCAGCCAACAGATCCGTCAGAATATTTTCGAGTTCATCAAGCTTCGGCGAGACGCGACAGGCAGGATCCAGGATATACGGCGTATCGCAGATCATCCGCATGCAGGCGAACAGTTGCTGCAGCCGGTCGAATTCCTCCTTGCGGAGCGGCCGGCGTTGCGCCTGGGCAACCAGCCGTGCGGCCGGCGCCTCGTAGTCCTGGTAGCGCAGGCGCTGCTCTTCCGTCATAGCAACGAAATAGGTGTCAACCGTCCTGCCCGGAAGCTGCTCCTCGACCTCGTCCTTCCGCCGGCGCAACATCACCGGCGCCAGCCGTTGGCGCAACTCCGCGAGGTTCTTGTAATCGACCGCGCGGCCACGTTCGTCGAGGCTGTAGAAGTCGCGGTTGAACCGGAACAACGGGCCGAGGATCGTGGGATCAAGATACTGCACGATCGAATATACCTCGTCGATCCGGTTCTCGAGCGGCGTGCCGGTCAGCACGAAGGCGTACGGGCTCCTGAGCTGCTTCACGGCCTGGGCGGTCTTCGTCTGCCAGTTCTTGATCCGTTGCGCTTCGTCCAGGATGACGACATCCGGTCGCACCAGGCGGTTGATCTCGTGGCGGTCGATCAACACCTGTTCGTAATTGACCAGCGTGAATAGCCCCGGCGGGGCATACTGCCTGAGCCGATCGGCTCTGGGCCCGGAAACGACCGTCACCGAAAGATCGGTGAAACGCGCGATCTGGTCCTCCCATTCCGCCTTCAACGATGCCGGAAGCACCACCAGGACCCGCTCAATCGCACGCAGGCGCCGCAACAGCTCGACCGCCGCAATCGCCTGGATCGTCTTGCCGAGCCCCATCTCGTCGGCCAGCAGGGCGCGCTCCGCGAACGCCAGATGCAACATCCCCTCAACCTGATAGGGCAGCAGCTTCGCGCCCAAGAGGTCGAGCGTCGCTTTGCCCGCCGCAACATCGGCGAGAAACCGCTCGCGCGCCTCGGTCCGGTCTCGGCGCCGGCGCTCTTCCTCGAGCCGCGCCGCGAGCTGCCGCGATTGACGGATCGAGAGGTCCGGTAGCGACGCGAGCGCCCTTCCGAACCCCTCGACCGCTTGCAGCGGGTCTCCCTGCCATGCGCCCGCTGGGTCGCAGAGTCCCTTGAGCCTCGCTGCCATATCGGCACGGCCGGCCGGTGTGCGGACGAAAACCCGCGCGGAACCGTCGATCGCCGGGAAGATCTCGACCCTGGGGTTACCCCAGCGGGCCGCCGCCTCGAAGGCGCGCTTGCCCTTGCGGCGCAGCCGATCCAGCACGCCTTCGATGTGTTTGCAGGTGCCGAGCCCGTTCACCCGCCAATCCGGGCATGAACAGGAATTTTCGCGCTCCGTGAGCGAACGGATTTCAACGTCATAGCGGCCGCCACCGTTCGAACGGGCGAGAAACGTGCCGAAATACGGATACTCGGGTTCGAGTGCCTCGACAGCCCCGATATCGGTGAGCCCGCGCCATCGCCGGCGCTCGACCTCCTCGGCATCGGTGGTGTCCCAGCCCTGAAACCCGGGGTTCCGGTTCTGCACCCCTGGTGCCTTCTTGCCCTGCCGTTTCGCGCCCGCGACCACCATGCCGCCTCTCCCATGCTCGAATCGCTGAGAGTCTCGCCAAGGTCATCGAGAGGTGCAATCGCATTCCTCCCATCCGGTTTTCGGCCAGGACCAAACCGCAAAGGAATTCAAGGCACTGTCGGAAGCCTATCGATTACATCCGGAACCGGAATCGGCGCCTTCGGGCGCTGCCATTTGGCGATCGGCGTGACCAGATGCCTGCGACTCGACCGGCTGCCCCGCTCGTCTCTGCGAGCCGATGGCCGCGACCGGAGGGATCGCGGCGGCAACAGATGCGGATCGGCTGGCCGCTGATCGTTCCCTGATTGAGATTCCGCTGCTACGCGTTCTGGTTGAGGTAATGGCCGCCGACCTGACGCTGCACGCGAGCGGTGCCGACAGCGGTATCGGCGATCAAGTTGCACGCCGATTGATCTCCGCGAGCTTCGCCGTGAGGACGTCAACCAATGCGCGATCAAGCAGCCGCAACCTCGAGGGAGAGGTCTTCGTGGAAGCGATTGCCGGCGGTGGTCGGGCGGACGACGCCAGTGCGGAGGACGAAATCGGAAAATCGTTCGCCTGGGGAACGGTTCGCGGCATACGAGAAGAGCAGGGGGCTGAGCGCAGCCAGGATGCCGTCGTGCGGCAACTCACGGCGATATAGCTTCGAAAGCCGGGTGCCGTCGAAGCCGCCGCCGAGATAGAGATTGTAGATGCCGGGCCGGACGCCGACCAGGCCGATTTCGGCGAGATAGGGCCGCGCGCAGCCGTTTGGACAGCCGGTCATGCGGATCGTGATTTCATCGCCGGCCAGGCCGGCGCCGGTGGCAATCTCTTCGAGAGATGTCAGGAGGCTCGGCAGATAACGCTCACTTTCGGCAAGCGCGAGGCCGCAGGTCGGCAGCGCCACGCAGGCCATGGCATTGCGGCGGAGCGCCGACGGTGGACGATCGAGCCCGTGGGCGGCGAGCAGCGCGGCGATGCCGGCGCGCCCGGACGGCGCGATGTCCGCGATCAGCAAATTCTGATTTGGAGTGAGGATGAAGCGGCCCTCATGCACGGCTGCGATCTCGGCGAGGCCCGAGAGGAAAGCGCGTCCTGGACGATCGGCGATGCGGCCATTCTCGACGAAAAGGCAGTAGTGGGCGGTGCGGTCCTCGCCCTCGAGCCAGCCGGCCGGATCGCCGGATC
The DNA here is from genome assembly GCA_050730115.1 of Acetobacteraceae bacterium. Taxonomy (GTDB): domain Bacteria; phylum Pseudomonadota; class Alphaproteobacteria; order Acetobacterales; family Acetobacteraceae; genus JAKAWQ01. Next base: position 1,038 of record JBOHMK010000024.1, on the reverse strand, counting down.
GTGTGAAGACGAATGGGCGTGGCGGAGCGAGGGAAAATCCGAGCCGGCGCTCGAGTTCGCACCTGAAGGCATCGAGGCCGACACGCTCGATCGTATATTTCAAGCGAGCATGCTTGCGATCAACGCGGTCTCCCCAGTCGCGCTGGACGGTGACCACCTGCTCGGCCAGCGCGACGGCCTGTTCCGGCGTGATCGAGCCGATCAGATCGCCGGTGCGCGGGAACGTCGCGGGCTCGCCGTGCGTCATGCCCATGCCGCCACCGACGACGACGTTGTAAGCGACCAGGCGTCCCGCTTCGGCGATTGCAATCAGGCCGAGTTCATGGGCGAAGACATCGACATCATTGAGCGGCGGAATGGCGATCGCGATCTTGAATTTACGCGGCAGATAGGTGCGCCCGAGGATCGGCTCCTCTTCCTGCTCCAGCGGCGTGAGTGGAGTCCCGTCGATGAAAATCTCATGCCAGGCATGCGATCGCGGGCGGAGATGCGAGCTTATCGCGTGCGCCGCGGCAAGTGCCTCTGCATGCAGCTTGCTGGTTGGGAACGGCGTGCAGATCACGTTGCGGTTGTCGTCGCCGCATGCCGCTATGGTGTCGAGCAGGGCGGCATGGATGCCCTGGATGGTCGGGCGGAGATTGCTCTTGATAACGCCGTGCAACTGGATGGTCTGGCGCGTTGTGAGGCGGAGCGTGCCGCTGGCGCGAATCCGCGCCAGGGCTGTCATGGCGAGCCACTGCGCGGGCGCGAGCACGCCACCCGGCACGCGAAGCCGGACCATGAAGCTATAGGCTTTCTCCATGCGCTTCTTCGCCCGTTCCGGGCGGAGATCGCGATCGTCCTGCTGGTAGATGCCGTGGAACTTGGTGAGCTGCGTGTCATCCTCCGCGAGCGCACCGGTGGCTGCGTTTTCGAGGCCCTCGGCGATCGTGCCGCGGAGGTACCGGCTTTCGCCCTTGATCGCTTCGTTGCGCGAGAGTGGGGGCATCGTCGACTCCTTCAATAGACGTCGCGCTTGTAGCGGCCGTCGGCGATGCC
>JBOHMK010000023.1:0-1982 GCA_050730115.1 Acetobacteraceae bacterium | reverse complement strand
GGATCGCCGTTGGCGAGAGCGATGAACTCAGGCCTGGACAGCGGCGGCGGCGCACCGACCCAGGCGACGCGCGGCGTCGGGAGTTTCGTTCCGGCGCCGCCAATCCGCCAGGCGGTGAGGGCAAGGGCGAAGGCGGCGATCTGGACGCAACGGCCATCGATTTCCAGGCCCGCGAGATTGTCGCCGAGCGTCGCAACGGCCGCGTCGCCAGGTGAAAACCCTTCCTCCGCCGAACGAATCCCGGCGAGCGCGGCCAGTGCCTCGGTCAGGAAATGGCCGCTGCCGCAGCAGGGATCGAGGATCGCGAGCTCAGCCGCACGCTTCGGCCAGCCGGGAAATGTTCTGGCGGCCGGACGCCAGCCGCCTTCCTCGTGTACAAAGCGGAGATAATTCCAGGCGTAGCCCGGAAGCGCGCACGCCTTGCGTAACGTGTCTTCGTCCGCTGCGCTGCGCGCGAGATCCGGCCGGGTTGCAAGCACCTTGCCCGCCCACCAGGCACCGAGCGTGTTGTGCAGCAGGAAGCGCACCATGTACGGCTCGGTGAAGAGCTGGGTGACCGCGGGCAATTCGGCGCCGCCGATTTTCACCTGGGATTCGTTGATCGCCTTTTTCTCCGCCGCGCGCCAGAACTGATAGGTCCAGCCAAGGCTGTCGTCGGCCTCGAAAATCTCGGTGTCCAGATTGCGCAGGTGATCGCGGAGCGACTTGGCGTGCTCGGGCGCGAGCGTCAGCGTTTCCAGCGGGTCATCCGGCGGAAAGGCACCCGGCAGCATGCGGGCGGCGTGCGCGGCGGCAACCGACCATTCATCCGGCCGCCTTCCATCCGCATCGGCTGCCACCATCGCCGCTTCCTCCCGGCAATCCGTGGGAGAGAGCGCAATGCCGGCCGCATCGCGCAACAGTCCACGCTCGAGCAGAAAGCGGGCGAAGAGCAGCCGGTGCCATTGCACGTAAGCCGCCGCTTCAACCAGGCGCGCCAAAGGCCTGCCATCCTCGCCGTTCAGGCGGTCGCCGAGAGATTTGGCATGCGCGCGGAGCCGGAGCCGGCGCCCGTTCTTGTCCTCGCTCATCCAACTCGGCCGGCGAGCATCGAAGGCACGGAGTCTGCGTAATTCCTCTCTCGCCCCATCCTCCGCGGCGACGCGGGCCAGCTTGATCGTCTTTTCGAGCGAACGGCGAAGCGCACGGGAGAGATCACGCATCGATGGGGCTTTCGGCGAGGAGCTGCTCGGGACCTGGCCAAATGAACCCCGAGCCTGCCCTCTCCCGCAAGTGCCTACGGGCGGTCTCCGCCGTGCCCCGGCGCGTGTGAGCCCGAAAGGGCGCCGCGGCAGAGAAGCCGCTATCGTCACTGCGAGGTGCGGCGCGACGAAGCAGTCCAGGGCCGCCGGCACGTCGCGACGACGCGGGGGTAGGCGGCTCGGGCGGGCGCTGGGAAATGCGGACGGATAAAGAGCGCTCGGAGAGCGCTTCAGCTCTGCCGCAGCCAATTCTCGCGAGGAAGGCCATCGATGCGGGCGAACTCCCCTTCATTGTCGGTGACGATGGTGCAGCCGAGTGCCACAGCCTGAGCGGCAATGAGCAGGCCGTTGCCGCCGATCGGCTTGCCGGACTGTTCAAGCCTGGTGCGGATCAGGCCGTAGGCTGCATCCGCTTGCGTCTCCAAAGGCAGAACGTCGAGGGCGCCGAGGACAGTTTCGAGCTGTGCTGCGAGCCTCAAGGAACCCTTCTTCGCAGCCCCGTAGCGTAGTTCGGCCGCGACGATGATGCTGGTGCAGACCAGTGCCTCGCCGACCTTGCCGATGCGCTCGGCGATCGGACCTTGCGGATTGCGGACGAGGTTGGAGACGATGTTGGTATCGAGCAGGTAGCGCATCAGAGCTCGACGAGATCGGGGTTTGGGTCGGCGATCGGGGGAAAGTCCTCGTCGAGCGGCGCAAGGGTCGCCAGCACGGCCAGCAAGGATTTCGGCGGGGCGGGCT
>JBOHMK010000022.1:0-1693 GCA_050730115.1 Acetobacteraceae bacterium | reverse complement strand
CGCGGCGATCCAGGTCCCGCCGGACCCACGCCGCCGCCCAACCGGGCGACAGGAATCGTATCATCGAAACCGCCCACCTCGTCATTTCATCCCCAGGCATTTCAGTGCCCGACATCTCAGTGGTTATGCCGGGATTCGCCGCGCGTCTCGATGATGTTGAGATAGAGTGTGGCGGGCTCGAGGCAGGCGCCGGTACCCATTCCGCCAACGAACGTGCGGAAAATCTCCTCCCACGGCGTCATGCTGCGAATCTCCGGCGGTTTCCAGGCGGCGCGGCGTCTGGCAATTTCTTCCGCCGGCAGCAGCAGATCGACGCGGCGCTGATTGAGATCGATCCGGATTGGATCGCCGCTCTTCAGCAGCGCAAGCCCGCCGCCGACCGCCGCCTCCGGCGTCACGTTCAGGATCGAGGGGCTGCCCGAGGTGCCGGATTGCCGGCCATCGCCCATCGTCGGCAGCGCCTCGATGCCGCGTTTCAAGAGCGCCGCGGGCGGCTGCATGTTGACGACTTCGGCACTGCCGGGATAGCCGACGGGGCCGCAATTGCGGATCACCAGCACGCTTTGCGCATCGACGCCGAGCGCAGGATCTTCGATCCGCCGGTGGTAATCCTCGGGACCCTCGAACACGATCGCCTTGCCTTCGAAGACGTTCGGATGCGCCGGATCCGAGAGGAACCGGCGGCGGAAATCTTCGTCGATGACGCTGGTCTTGATCACCGCGCTCTCGAACAGGTTGCCGTTCAGCACCACGTAACCCGCCGCCGCCTTGAGCGGCTTGGTGTAACTCCGGATCACTTCGCGGTCCGGTTCCGCCGCTTGGGCAAGATTTTCGGAGAGCGTCTTGCCGGTCACCGTCATCGCGCTGCCGTCGAGCTTTCCAGCAGAAAGCAGCTCTTTCATCACCGCCGGCACGCCGCCGGCGCGGAAGAAGCGCTCGCCCAGGAAGCGGCCGGCGGGCTGCAGATCCACCAGCAGCGGAATTTGCGGGCCAAGACGCTGCCAGTCTGCAAGCGTGTGATCGACGCCCATGTGCCGGGCGATCGCGACCATATGGATCGGGCAATTGGAAGAGGCGCCGAGCGCTGCCGCCGCGACGACCGCATTCTCGAACGCGGCCTTGGTCATGATGTCGGAGGGGCGGAGATTTTCGTGCACCATGCCGACGATCCGGACGCCGGTCTCGTAGGCCATCCAGCCGCGTTCCCGATAGGGTGCCGGAATCACCGCGCATCCCGGCAGCGACATCCCGAGCGCCTCGGCGAGCGAGTTCATCGAGGTCGCGGTGCCCATGGTGTTGCAATGCCCGGCCGAGGGTGCCGCCGAGGACACCATCTCAATGAACTGGTTGTAGTCGATCTTGCCTTCGGCGAGCAGCTTGCGCGCTTCCCAGACGATGGTGCCGGAACCGGAAAGCCGGCCTTGCCACCAGCCGTCGAGCATCGGCCCGCCCGAGAGCACGATCGCCGGAATGTTGACCGTCGCCGCGCCCATCAGGCACGCCGGTGTGGTCTTGTCGCAGCCGGTGGTCAGCACCACGCCGTCGATCGGGTAGCCGTGCAGCACCTCGACGAGGCCGAGATAGGCGAGGTTGCGATCGAGCGCCGCGGTCGGGCGCTTGCCGGTTTCCTGGATCGGGTGGAGGGGAAATTCGATCGGGATGCCGCCGCCGTCGCGGATGCCGGCGCGCACGC
>JBOHMK010000021.1:0-10304 GCA_050730115.1 Acetobacteraceae bacterium | reverse complement strand
CCTGCGACTATCTGCTGGCCGATGATATCGAGATGGAGCCGGTTCCGGGCTACCGGGCGGCAAGCTGGGACCGCGGGTACGGCGACTTCGTGCTGAAGCCGGATTTTTCGACGCTCCGCCGCGCGAGCTGGCTGGAAGCGACCGCGATCGTGCTCTGCGATCTCGTCGATCATCATCGCCACGAGCCGGTTCCGCACGCACCGAGGAACGTGCTGAAGGCGACGCTTGCCAGGCTCACGACCCTTGGCTATCGCGCGAATGCGGCCACCGAGCTCGAATTCTATGTCTTCGACGAGAGCTTCCGCGCGATCCACGAGAAGCGTTACCGCGACCTGACGACCGCCGGTTACTACATCGAGGACTACCACATCTTCCAGACCACGAAGGAAGAAGGATTGATGCGCGCGGTCCGCAAGCACCTCCAGGCGTCGGGCATTCCGGTCGAGAATTCGAAGGGTGAGTGGGGGCCGGGCCAGGAGGAGATCAATATCCGCTATGCCGAGGCGCTGGCGATGGCGGATCAGCACGTGGTGCTGAAGAACGCGATCAAGGAGATCGCGCACTCTCAAGACCGGGCAGTGACCTTCATGGCAAAGTGGGATTTTTCCCTCGCCGGAAGCTCGAGCCATATCCATCTTTCACTGACCGATCGCGCTGGGGCGAGCCTGTTCCACGATCCAGGTTCCGCGCACGGGATGTCTCTCCTCATGCGTCACTTTCTCGCCGGGCTGATGACGCACGCGGCCGAGATCACCTGGTTTCTGGCACCGTATGTCAATTCGTACAAGCGATTCCAGGCCGGAACCTTCGCCCCGACCAGGCTGGTGTGGGCGCATGACAACCGCACGGCGGGCTTTCGCATCTGCGGAGCGGGTTCGAAGTCCGTCCGGGTCGAGTGCCGGATCGGCGGCGCCGATCTCAACCCCTATCTTGCCCTGGCGGCGCTGATCGCCGCCGGGATCAAGGGCCTCGAGTGCGGCCTCGATCCCGGGCCGGCGTTCAGCGGCGACGCCTATCGGGCGGCTGACGTTCCGGAGGTGCCGAAGACGTTGCGCGCGGCGATTGCGGCGATGCGCGGCTCGGCGATGCTTAGGGACGCTTTCGGAGAGGACGTGTTGGCGCATTACGTGCATACGGCGGAGTGGGAACAGCAGGAATGCGACCGCAGGGTGACGGACTGGGAATTGCGACGCGGGTTCGAACAGGCGTGAGGAGCGGGTGGGGATGAGCAGCCTGGTTGCCAACTGGAGTTATCCGACGAGCGTCAGGCTCGGGCGTGGACGCGTGCGGGAGCTGCCGGAGATTTTGCGGGAGTTCGCGATCGCGCGACCGCTGGTGGTGACCGACACCGGGCTCGCGCCGCTGCCGGTCACCCAGGCGATGCTGGAGGTACTGACAAGAGCGAAAATTCCTTATGCACTGTTTTCGGGGGTGCGGCCGAATCCGGTCGCCTCCGGCATCGAAGCCGGAGTGTCTCTGTTTCGTGCCGGCGGACACGATGGGGTGATTGCGTTCGGCGGCGGATCGGCGCTGGATTCCGGCAAGCTGATCGCGTTCATGGCTGGACAGCGTCTCCCGGTCTGGGAGTTCGAAGACATCGGCGATCACTGGAAGCGGGCCGATGCGGCCGGGATTGCTCCGGTGGTGGCGATTCCGACGACCGCCGGCACCGGCTCGGAGGTCGGGCGCGCCGGCGTGATCACCGACGAGAAGACGCACACGAAGAAGGTGATCTTCCATCCGGGAATGATGCCGAAGGTCGCACTTCTGGATCCGGAGGTGACGGCGGGGATGCCGGCCAAGGTCACGGCGGGGACCGGGATGGATGCGCTCGCGCATTGCCTCGAGGCCTATTGCTCCCCCTCCTATCATCCGATGGCGGAGGGCATCGCGGTCGAGGGCATGCGGCTTTGTTTCAGGTATCTGCCGCGGGTATTCGCCGATGGTGGGGACCTCGAAGGGCGTGCCCAGATGCTGAGTGCGGCGGCCATGGGTGCGACTGCGTTCCAGAAGGGGCTTGGCGCGATCCATTCGCTCTCGCATCCCGTGGGCGCGCTCTATGACACGCATCACGGCATGACCAATGCCGTCTTCATGCCCTATGTGCTGGTGATGAACCGGCCGGCGATAGAAGAGAAGATCCGGCGCCTGGCCGCGTATCTGGAGCTTGGAACTTCGTTCGAATCGTTCCTCGATGCGGTACTGAAGCTGCGCCAACGGCTCAAGGTGCCCGAAACTCTGGCGGCATTCGGAGTTTCCGGCGAGCAGCGGGAGAAGATCGCGGAGATGGCGCTGGTCGATCCTACTGCCGGCGGCAATCCGCTGGAACTGACACGCGAGCGGGCGCTCGAGATCTTCGATGCCGCGATCGCGGGGAGGATCTGACAAGGACACGGCATGAGCGGCATCTCCGCCGCGGATCGAAGTGAAGGCGATCGGCCCCTTGACCTTGCTGCATAGGCCGTACGCCGCATGCTGGAGAGCGCGGCCACCGTCCTCGGTAGCGACCCTGAGACCGAATGGCTCAATCGTGGTGAGTGAGATGCAGGCACCGACGTGGCAGAGCGCTCGGTGTGGGATGAGGAGAACTCTCCTCGGCGTTCGTCATTTCAGAGGACCCGGATGGGCACGCGCTGCTGCGCGACGGATGGCGCTCGAATGGGAGCGTAGGTGATCACGACGCTGCGTTGCCCTACGTGACATTGGATCATGCCGGGCATCATTTCGCTTGCCTCAGGGGTGTGGCCTTGGCGCTTGACGCGCCGTGCGATCGGGGCCGATGACTATGCCTGGTCGCATGGCGCAGCAGATTGGGAGGAAAAAATGCAGCGTCGGATTATGCTGGCGACTTTTGTGGCGGGCCTGGCCGCCCTCTGTGCCCCGGGCCCGGCGCGGGCTGCCGACACCCCGGTGCTGTCCGTCCCCGAGGCCTTTCGGGGCGCCTGGTACGTCGGGCAAAGCTGCGACGATGTCGCATCGTATTTTTTCCGCGGTGACGGCTGGTGGGTGGCGATCACCGGGCAGGCGGATCCGCAGACGATCAGCGCCGAAGCATCGGCGTTTGCGGTGCTTCAGGTCGAGCCGGATGGTCCGATGACGGTTTCGGCCTACTGGCGAGATCCGGCCACAGGCGAGTACGTTCCGGCGAAGTTCAGGCTTACTCCCACGGGATCGGGGGTCGAAGGTTCGTATGTCAGCCCGCCGGCGGCGGCGAAGGCGCCGAAAATCTCCGAGATCAGGTGCGACAATCCGGAGATCGGAGGCAAGCCGTGGCTGCTTGAATCCCGTTATCTTTCCGGTCTCACCGCGATCCTCGGCGCGGCTTCGGCCGTCCAACACGCCTGCGGTTCGGGGACGCATGCCTGCGCGGGTGCCATCGTTGCCGCTTTGGATCTCAACCATGATGGCAAGATCTCCCCGGCCGAGCTTGTGAGCTTCCTGCGCAGAGCTTCGAAGGTCGGTTTCCTGTTCGGCAAGGCGGTCCCGGGAACCAGCATGTTGCAGGCCGAGTTCACCCTGGATCAGGTCGCGGCCGCAGCGCTCGGAGCGGCGGTCGTCGGCCCCATCGTCGCCTCGATCGTGATGTCCAACGTCGATTACAACGCCGATGGCTTCATCGAGGAGAGCGAGCTCGAGACGTTGCTGCAGCAGATCGGCGTCCCGCCTGGCCGCGGCTATTTGGCGCAGCTCATCGAATCTGCTGAGGGGAGTGCGGATCAGGCCGCCCAGTCACTCGGCGCACTGCAACAGCTCCTGGGACCGTTCGGCGGTCATTGAGCGGGACGTTGCTGTCCGGGCAGGCGCTGCCCAGGCATTGCGGGCTGCTCCGGCCGGGCGGATAAAGAGTGAGGACTGGCAGAGGGGATCGAGCCATGCCGAATGACACCATCGCCACGGAGCGCGCAGCGGTAACGTTGCCGTTCGATCACAGGAAACTCGATCGGCTGATGGATGAGGCGGGGCTCGATGTTCTGCTCGCGACCTCGAAGCACAACGTGCAGTATCTCCTGGGCGGGCACCGCGCGCAGTTCTTCAGCATCATGGATGCGCTCGGTCTCAGCCGCTATCTGCCGGTGCTGATCTATCCGAAAGGTGCTGCGGACAGGGCCTGCTATATCGGGCATCGGCTCGAGCGGCACCAGATGGAAGTCGGAAGCTTCTGGGTGCCGGAGATGCGCGCGGCTTCATCGGGCAGCGTCGATGCGATCAGGCTGGCGGTCGAGCATGTACGCAAGCTCGGTCTGGCGCGGGGAAGGATCGGGGTGGAGCGACCGTTCCTGCCGATGGATGCGGCAGAGGCCCTCAAGGCCGGGCTTCCGGAAGCGCGGATAGAAGAGGCGCTGGTGGTGCTGGAACGGCTCCGGGCGATCAAGAGCCCGGCGGAGCTGGCGACGCTCAAGGAGGCCTCTGAACGGATCATCGCCTCGATGCTCGCGGTCGTCGCGCGGCATGGGCCTGGTTCGACCAAGGCGGAGATCGCCGCCGAGCTGAAGCGCGAGGAGGCGAGCCGCGGGCTCGACTTCGAGTACTGCCTGATCACCGCGGGATCGAGCCTCAACCGCGCGCCTTCCGGGCAGCAGTGGCAGCAGGGTGAGCCGATGTCGCTCGATTCCGGAGGCAATTACCGCGGCTATCTCGGCGATGTGACCCGGATGGCGGTACTCGGCGAGCCGGACGCCGAACTCGAAGAGTTGCTCGGCAAGGTCGAAGACGTGCAACAAAAGGCGTTCCGCATGATCGAGCCGGGGCGGCCGGGCGGGGAGATTTATGCCACCGCCACGCGGGCGCTCGAGTCGTTGCCTGAGCACAACCATATGCATTTCGTGGCGCACGGCATGGGAATGATCAGCCACGAGGCGCCGCACCTGCCGACCGGCGGCGAGATGTCCTATGAGGCGGTGGACAGAGACCGGCCGCTCGAGCCCGGGATGGTGCTTTCCGTCGAGACGACGCTTTTGCATCCGAAGCGGGGATTCATCAAACTCGAAGATACCGTCGCCGTGACCGTGGGCGGGCACGAGATCCTGGGCGAGGGAGCGCGCGGCTGGAACCGCGGCGGGACTGCAGCCGGTTGAGAATACCGGTTGAGGACACTGGTTCAGGACATTGGGGGCGGTCAGTCGTTTGACGCCCGTGGCATCTCTGTCATAACCGGACCAGGGTCGGTTGGGCGGCAGGAAGTGCGATGGCGGAGACCACGGTTGCCGATTTCGTGGCCGCGCAGCTTGCGAGCGCGGGGGTCAGGCGGATCTGGGGGATCACCGGGGATAGCCTGAACGGCCTGAATGACAGCCTCCGCCGGCTCGGGCGGATCGAGTGGATGCATGTGCGCCACGAAGAAGTGGCAGCGTTCGCCGCCGGCGCCGAGGCGGCGATGACGGGGCGGCTCGCCGTGTGTGCGGGAAGCTGCGGACCCGGCAATCTGCATCTGATCAACGGGCTTTACGACTGCCAGCGGAACCAGGTGCCGGTGCTGGCGATCGCCGCACACATTCCCTCATCCGAGATCGGGCGCTCGTACTTTCAGGAGACCCACCCGCAGGAACTGTTCCGTGAGTGCAGCCATTACGTCGAGCTGGTTGCCAACCCGGCACAGATCCAAGGTGTGCTGCAGACGGCGATGACACGGGCGATCGTGCAGCGCGGGGTGGCAGTGATCGTGCTGCCGGGGGATGTTGCACTGGAACCCGCGCCGCCGGGCGGGCGGGCGGGCGTTACCGTGGCGGCGCCGGCGATGGTCGTGCCGGACGAGCGGGAGCTGGACCGGCTGGCCGGGCTGCTGAACAGCGCCGCGGCGATCACGCTGCTATGCGGTGCGGGGTGCGCAGGTGCACATGACGAAGTGGTGACCCTCGCCGAGGCGCTGGCCGCTCCGGTCGTGCATGCGCTGCGCGGCAAGGAGCACGTGGAGTGGGATAATCCGTTCGATGTCGGGATGACCGGACTGATCGGCTTCAGTTCCGGCTATCACGCGATGACCAATTGCGAAACCCTGCTGATGCTGGGGACGGATTTTCCGTACCGCCAGTTCTACCCGACGGCCGCGAAGGTGGCCCAGATCGACCTTCGGGCGGAGGCCCTCGGGCGGCGCGTCACGTGCGATCTCGCGATGGTGGGAGATGTGCGGGCGACGATCAAGGCGCTGATGCCGAGGCTCGCCGGCGGCAAGGATCGCCGGTTCCTGGATGCGGCGCGCAAGCACTATGCCGGTGCGCGGGCGGGGCTCGACGAACTGGCGCGTCCCAAGGCCGGAGACCGGCAGATCCATCCGCAGCACCTCGCACGGCTGATCAGCGAACGGGCGGCGGATGATGCCATCTTCACCGCCGATGTCGGCACGCCGACGGTATGGGCGGCGCGGTATCTCAGGATGAATGGCAGACGGCGGCTCATCGGCTCGTTCAACCACGGCTCGATGGCGAATGCGCTGGCGCAGGCCATCGGCGCCCAGGCGGCACTGCCGAAACGGCAGGTGATCGCACTCTCGGGTGATGGCGGTTTTTCCATGCTGATGGGCGATTTCCTCTCGCTCGTCCAGCTCGGGCTGCCGGTCAAGGTCGTGCTGTTCGACAATGGCTCGCTTGGGTTCGTGGCGATGGAGATGAAGGCGGCAGGGTATCTCGACACCGGGACGGATCTGAAGAACCCGGACTTCGCAGCGATGGCCAACGCAGTCGGGGTCAAGGGCGTACGCGCGGAGAAACCGGAGGAAGTCGCGCCGGCGCTGGAGGCGGCGTTGGCCCATGACGGGCCGGCGCTGGTCGACGTGCTGACGGCGAAACAGGAGTTGGCGGTACCGCCGAAGATTGCGCTCGAGCAGGCCAAGGGATTCTCGCTTTTCATGTTGAAGGCGCTGATCGGCGGGCGAGGCGACGAGGTCATCGAACTGGTGCGAACCAATCTCAGGGTGTGAGGGCCGGCGCAATGGCAGCCATCCGCGAGCAGGACTTCATCACCAGCGTCGCCGAAGCGCTGCAGTATATCTCGTACTATCATCCACCTGATTTCATTCGTGCGATGACCCGGGCGTGGCGACAGGAAGAGGCGCCGGCGGCGAAGGACGCGATCGGGCAGATCCTCCGCAATGCGCGGCTGGCCGCACTCGGGCGCCGGCCGATGTGCCAGGATACCGGCATGGTGACCGTGTTCCTGGAGGTCGGCATGGAGCTCCGCTGGGAAGGCGCGACGATGGGGCCCGAGGAGATGGTGAACGAGGCTGTGAGAAGGGCCTGGCAGGTGGAAAAGAACCCGCTCCGGGCCTCGATCGTGAGCGACCCGGCAGGTGCGCGGCGCAACACCGGAGACAACACGCCGGCGGTGATCCACGCCCGGCTGGTGCAGGGGGCGAAGCTTGGCGTCACGGTGCTGGCACGAGGCGGCGGAGGTGAGGCGAAGGCGCACTATGCAATGCTCAATCCATCCGATTCGATCTCGGATTGGGTGATCCGGACGGTTCCGGAAATGGGGGCGGGGTGGTGTCCACCCGGGATTCTCGGGATCGGCATCGGAGGAACGCCGGCGAAGGCGATGGAACTGGCGGAAGAAGCGCTGACGGAGCCGATCGACATCCGGGCGCTGGCGGCCCGGGGAGCACGCAACAGGCTCGAGGAACTGCGGCTCGAGCTCTACGAAAAGGTGAACGCGCTCGGCATCGGCGCGCAGGGGCTGGGCGGCCTGGCTACGGTGCTGGACGTGAAGATCCGCGATTATCCCACCCATGCCGCGCTGCTGCCGGTGGCGATCGTGCCGAACTGTGCGGCGACGCGACGCATCGGGTTCGTGCTCGACGGTAGCGGGCCGGCCGAATTTCCGGCCGCAGATCTTGCGGACTGGCCGGAGATTGAGAGCGGCAAGGGACGCGGGGTGCGGCGGGTTTTTCTCGATGGCATGACGCGGGAGAAATTGGCCGGGTGGAAGGCGGGCGAAGTCCTGCTGCTCTCTGGGAAAATTCTGACGGGGCGGGATGCGGCGCATCAGCGGCTCGCGGAGATGATGGCGCGCGGCGAGACGCTACCGGTCGATTTCCGGAACCGGTTTCTCTACTACGTCGGGCCGGTGCCGGCGGCTCCGAGCGAGGTGGTCGGCCCGGCAGGGCCGACGACCGCGAAACGGATGGACAAGTTCACGCCGACGCTGCTGGAGCGGACCGGGCTGATCGGGATGATCGGCAAGGCGGAGAGGGGCGCGGAGGCGATCGCGGCAATCAGGGCAAGCCACGCCGTCTATCTGATCGCGGTCGGCGGGGCGGCCTATCTCGTTGCGAAGGCGATTACGAAAGCGCAGGTCGTCGCGTTCGCGGATCTCGGGATGGAGGCGATCCACGAATTCGAGGTCTCGGATCTGCCGGTGACGGTGGCAGTGGATCCTTGGGGCAACTCGGTGCACCTGAGCGGTCCGCGGGAATGGTGCGCGAGAATCGGCAAGATGCCGGTTGAGCTGCTGGCGAATCTGGGGGCTGGTGCCGGCGCAGGCTGAGCAGCGGCCCGCTTGGCGCACACATCAGACGGTTGGTGGCTTCGCTCCGCTGATCGCAGCCAGCATCTGCCGACGGAAGCGGGCGGCATCCTCGGGGCGTTTGAGATGCTTCGCCAGGCGCTCGGTCAGATCGGCAGCACCGGCCGCTCTCTCGGCTGCTTCGCCGACCATCACGCGGGCGATCGGGCCGATGGTGAACGCGAGCGCCGCCTCGGCGGTTGCCAGCAACTCCGGAGTGATCGGCGCAGTACGGGCCGCGGTGCGACCGAGGCCAGTCGCCGTCCCGCTGGTGCGTCCACCGATGCGGGGTTCGATCCGCGCCGCGTTTTCGCGCAGGAACTGCGCGGCATCCTGAGGCCGTGGCAGGTCCTTTGCCAGAGCGGCGAGCAGGTCTTCCCGGTCGGTTGCCTGCTGCGCGGCGTGTCTGACCAGGATGCGCGCCATCGGGCCGACGAAGCGCGCGAGGCTCGCTTCGATCTCGGTGAGCATCGCGGGCTCAAAGCGCGGAGCAGCGCGTGGCAGCACCACGGTCGCTGCCATGCGTGGCTCTTCCGTCCCCAATCCGCGGAGCGCCTCGGCGAAGGCGCCGGCCGAGTCGAAGCGGTCTCGCGGGTGCTTGGCCAGTGCGCGCGCGACGATCGGTGCGCAGGCGGGATGAGACGCAATGACCGGGGCGAGATCGGCGGGTTCGTTGTTGGTCAGGCGCAGCAAGGTTTCGCTGAGATTGCGACCGGCGAAGGGCAGCCTGCCGGCGAGGATCTCGTAGAGGATAACGCCAACCGCGAACAGATCGGCGCGATGGTCCACCGCACCGCCGATGATCTGCTCCGGCGCCATATAGTTCGGCGTTCCGAGCATCGTTCCGGTCCCGGTTGTGGCTCCTTCATCGAGGCGGGCGATGCCGAAGTCGGCGATCTTTGCCCGTCCCTCCTTCGACAGAAGAATGTTGGCGGGCTTGATATCGCGATGAATCACGCCCTCTGCATGAGCGAAAGCGAGTCCTTCGAGAATCTCGCCGATCACCGCGAGGCAGTCGGCGGCAGCGCGGCGCTGGGGATTGCCGAGCACCTGCTGGAAGCTCGCCCCCTCGACCAGTTCCATCACGATGAACGGCTGCTCGCCCTCGGCCGAAACATCGTAGATGGCAACGATCGCCGGGTGATTGCAGCGTCCCGCGGCCTGCGCCTCGGCATGGAAGCGGGCAAGGTATTCCCGCCGCGTCGCCGCATCCAGCCGCTCGGTGTGCACGACCTTGATGGCGACCTGCCGCCCGATCAGAGGATCGTGCGCCTTGTACACCGTCCCCATGGCGCCGCTTCCGAGCAAAGCCAGCGTGCGGTAGCGGCCGAAGGCCACCGGCAGCGCCGGCTCGCTCATCTATGCCCGGCCGGCCGCATCGGGCAGGCTAGATCACTTTGGCCGCTGGCGGAATCGCTTCGGCTCTCCGCCAAGGCCAGGAGATTGACCGAGAAGACAAAGGTAGCGCGTGATGATCGGACATCGTCACGCTCTAGCGCTGCAGCATCTGCATGGCGCTCTCCAGGCTGCGGCGCATGCGATTGAAGGCGGCAGAAAGCAAGGCGATCTCGTCCGATCCCGTCTTCTCGTATTCCTCCGCTGCGAGATCGCCCATGCTGACGGCGGTGGCGATGGCCGACATCCGTTTCGCAGGCCGGATGACGATGTAATGCAGCAGCACGTTGAGGATGATGATGATCACCACGCACATGACCAGCAGAATGGCCATGAACACGAGGAAGGCATGCCGGGCCCGGAGCAACGGCACGGCCATCGGTACCGAGACGATCTCCGCTCCGATCACCTGGTGG
>JBOHMK010000020.1:0-3663 GCA_050730115.1 Acetobacteraceae bacterium | reverse complement strand
TGGCCTTGATGATGTCGGGGTGGCGACGCTCGGCCTTGGTCATCGAGTGGATCATGGCGGCCTGGCGCTTCAGGATCCCGGTATCGAGATTGGCCTCGGCCAGTTGCGCCTTCACCTTGCTGACGCCGGGCAGCATGCCGAGGATGCCGGAGAGGCTGCCCATGCGGGTGATCTGGCGGAGCTGGGCGGCATAGTCCTCGAGGTCGAACTTGCCCCGCGCCATCCTGGCAGCCAGGCGTTCGGCGTCTTCGCGATCGATCGTTTCAGCGGCGCGCTCGACCAGGCCGATGATGTCGCCCATGCCGAGGATGCGCCCGGCCACGCGCTCGGGGTGGAAATCTTCGAGCGCGTCGAGCTTCTCGCCGGTGCCAATGAGCTTGATCGGCGCGCCGGTGATGGCGCGCATGGAGAGCGCGGCGCCGCCGCGGGCATCGCCGTCCATCCTTGAGAGGACGATACCGGTGACGGCGACGGTCTCACGGAAGGCGCGCGCGGTATTGACGGCGTCCTGGCCGGTCATCGCATCGACGACGAGGAGGGTCTCGGCCGGCTTGGCGGCGGTGCTGACCTCCGCAACCTCGGCCATCAGCCACGCATCGACCGAGAGACGGCCGGCAGTATCGAGGATGACGACGTCGTAGCCCTCGCGCCGCGCGGCATCCAGGCCGCGATTGGTGATCGCGAGCGGCGGCTGGCCGGCAACGACGGGGAGGCTCACAACGCCCGCGCGCTCGGCGAGTTGGGCCAACTGCAACTGAGCGGCAGGCCGCTGCACGTCGAGGCTGGCGAGGAGAACCTTGCGGCGTTCCTTCTCCTTGAGGCGGAGCGCGAGCTTGCCGGCGGTGGTCGTCTTGCCGGAGCCTTGGAGCCCGACGAGGAGGATCACGAGCGGGGGCGGCGCCTGAAGGTTGAGCCCGACGGCACCGGCTCCGCCGAGAGCCTCGATCAGCGCGTCGTTGACGATCTTTACGACCTGCTGACCAGGGGTGACGGAGCGCAGGACCTCCTGGCCGATGGCACGGGTGCGGACGCGCTCGGTCAGATCGCGCACCACGGGGAGTGCGACGTCGGCTTCGAGCAGCGCGATGCGAACCTCGCGCAGCGCTTCGGTCACGTCGGCCTCAGATAGCGCACCGCGCTGGCGAAGCCGGTCGAAGACGCCCGTGAGCCGCGAGGAAAGGGATTCGAACATCACCTCACCGCAAATCAAAATGCGCCGCTGCGCGAAGCCTCGCGGAGCGGCGGAGCCCCCGCGGGGCGGGGACGGAGGGGCATATGCGCCGGCTCGGGTCGGGCGTCAATCAGGCCGTTCAGGCGGCTTTGTTCATCAGATGGGAGAAGTTCTTGCGGAACTTGAGCACCTTCGGTGCAACCACGGCGCGGCAATAGCCGGTGCCGGGGTTGCGGTTGAAATAATCGTCATGCTCGGTCTCGGCGGGCCAGAACTGCTCGAGCGGTCTGATCTCTGTGATGAGAGGCCCGTGCCAAAGGCCGGCGGCGGTGATTTCGCCCATCACCGCCTTGGCGGCCGCACGCTGCGTCTCGTCATGAGTGAAAATGATGGAGCGGTACTGCGGTCCAACATCATTGCCCTGGCGGTCGGGCGTTGTCGGGTCATGGATCGTGAAAAAGATGCGGAGGAGGTCGGAATAGGAAATCACTCCAGGGTCGAAGGTGATCTGGACAACTTCGGCGTGTCCGGTGCGGCTGGTGCAGACCTGCCGATAAGTGGGATCGGCGACAGTGCCGCCGGCATAGCCGGATTTCACGGCACTCACGCCCTGGACGCCCTGGTAGACGGCCTCCAGGCACCAGAAACAGCCGCCGCCCAATGTCGCCTGAGCCATCATCCGCCCTCCTGATCGGAATCGAGAGATTGGCACGATGCGCGCCGGATCAACGGCGGCAAGGTTTGGCCGTGTCGCGGGGCCATCGGGCGGGCGAGGAGGGCACCTCAGGGCCCCGCTTATCCTTTTTTAGCAGTTCCTGCCCATGCTGGCCGGCGGGCGCAGCTCCCGGATGGAGGTCGATCGATCTTGCGCGCGAGCGAGATATCCGCGGCCGACGCCGCTCTGCTGACCTCTCAGGCGTTGGATGACTCAGGCAACATCGTCGTGATTGCGACGCTGCTCGCGAGCGCGCGGTTTGGGCTCCGGTTCGAGCACGTCAACAATGCCTTCACCGTCTCCCTCGGCTATCCGGCAACGGCGGCGCTTGGCCGGCCACTCGATCTGCTGATTGCGCCGCAGACCAATGACAGCGCGGTGGCCGCGGTCCGCCAAGCGGTGGATCGAGGTCAGTCGCTGCAACTCGAGTTGCTCTGCCGGCACCGGAGCGGGCAGACGTGCTGGCTCGGCGTGCATTTCATGGCGCTCGGCGAGTCGCCGCTCGAGGTTCCCTGTTACGTCATCCAGGGGCGGGACATTACCGAGAAGTTGCGCGAGCGGCAGGAGCAGCGGAGCGCGCAGCAGCTTCTGGCCTCGGTATTCCTGTACGTCGATTCACCGGTGGCGATCGTCAACGACAGCGGCGCAGTCAGGATGGCCAACCCGCCACTTGCCGAACTTCTGGGGCGGCCGGCGGGCGCCATCGAAGGCAGGTCCTGGACCGAGTTCATCGATGCGCGCGAACGGGACCAGGATCTCGAGGTCCGGAAGAGCCATGCCGCGGGGACCCGCAGGAGCCAGTTTCCGGTGCATCTCTTGCGTCCCGACGGAGCGATTCTGCCGGCAACCGCGGTCTCGGCAGTGGTCGACCGGCAGGGGTTGGATCGATTCCGTGTGATCACGTTCCACCATCGGCCGGGTGGCGTCCATCATGGCGGAGCGGCCGCGCTCCGGCCCGCGGCGCCGCGGACGACGGACGAAAGGGGGTCTCTGCTGGCCGGTAAAATCACGCTGACCGGGCTCGAGGAGATCCGGTCGAGGCTTGGCGTGCGCTGGGCGGAACAGGCCGACCAGGCGCTATCGGCCGCCGAAGAGGTCTTGCGCCGCCACCTCGCGACCGATGAGCGCTTCATGCGGACAGATGATCACGGCTTTCTTCTTCTCCTGCACGAGGAGCGGGAGGAAGACGCGTCGTTTCGTGCCGCCGTGATCGCGCGCGATATTTCCGCGGCGCTGATCGAGGCCGGAGGCGACAGCATCGGCGCGGCGGTGACCGCGATCGCCGCCAAGATTGCGCGCGAGCCGGAGCAGGAAGCGGATCCGATTCTGATGATGGATGCGCTCGACCGCCGGCTCGCCACACAGCGCGGACGGATCGAGTTACATGCCGAGCGCGTGCTGCGCGAGGCGATGGATCACGCCGCAGCGGTGCTCGAGGCGGTGACGAATGCCGAGCGCGACAAGCCGGCACCTCTTGCCTATGTGACCCTCCCCGAGCCGGTGCACCGCGAGATCACTGCTGCCAGAGCGGCGTTGCCTCCATCGCGGCTGGAGAGCTTCGATCTCGATGCCTTCATGCTGACGCTCGCGGCGGAACGAATCGCCGAGGATGTTCTTGGCGGCGCGCCGAAGGTCTATCTCGTTCGGGTCGGGTTCGAGGCCTTGGCCAGCCGACGGCACGGCAGGCATTTCATCGAGGTCTGTCGCAGCCTCGACCAGCCGGTGCAGCGGCGCCTGGCGCTGATGCTGGGCGGCATCCCGAGGGAAACCCCGGAAG
>JBOHMK010000019.1:0-4631 GCA_050730115.1 Acetobacteraceae bacterium | reverse complement strand
CCGCGAACGGCTGATCCGGCCACCGGCGCGGACGCCTCCTCGACCTGACCGGGTAGCCTGCGGAACCCCCCATGGGTTCCGCATGGGAGAGTTGCACGGTCGGCGCCGCAGCCGGGTCTGGAGCTTGCGCGAGCGTCCCAGGCTTCGCTATCCCTGAGACCTTGCTGATGGAGAGAGCAATGGCCTACAGGGTCGCCGTTGTCGGCGCGACCGGCGCGGTCGGGCGCGAAATGCTGAAGGTGCTGGCAGAGCGCCGCTTCCCCGTTTCAGAGGTTGCGGCGGTTGCTTCCGGGCGCTCGGCGGGGATGGAGGTCTCGTTCGGCGAGAAAGCGGTCCTCAAGGTGCAGCCGCTGGAGCCGTTCGATTTCCGCGGGTTCGACCTTGCCTTGTTCAGCCCCGGCGCCGAAGTCTCGCGCGTGCATGCCCCACGCGCCGCAGCGGCCGGCTGCGTGGTGATCGACAACACCAGCCAGTTCCGGATGGAACGCGACATCCCGCTCGTCGTTCCCGAGGTGAATGCCGCCGCGCTCGAGAAGTTCTCCCGGCGCAATATCATTGCCAACCCGAACTGCAGCACCATCCAGCTGGTCGTTCCGCTGAAGCCACTGCATGACCGCTTCGGCGTGAAGCGCGTGGTCGTCGCCACTTACCAGTCTGTCTCCGGCGCAGGCAAGGAAGCGATGGACGAGCTCTTTCAGCACACCCGCTCGATCTTCGTGCACGAAACTGGGAAACCCGAGCAGTTCACCAAAGAGATCGCTTTCAACGTGATCCCGCACATCGACCGCTTCATGG
Source organism: Acetobacteraceae bacterium (assembly GCA_050730115.1). Lineage (GTDB taxonomy): Bacteria > Pseudomonadota > Alphaproteobacteria > Acetobacterales > Acetobacteraceae > JAKAWQ01. The sequence goes on along the minus strand of JBOHMK010000019.1, from coordinate 3,836 downwards.
ACGACGGGTCGACCAAGGAAGAGTGGAAGATGGTCGTGGAAACCCGGAAGATCCTCGATCCCGACATCGCGGTGATGGCCTCCTGCGTGCGCGTGCCGGTGTTCATCGGCCATGGCGAGGCGGTCCATGTCGAGTTTGCCAGCCCGGTCTCGGTCACCGAGGCCCGGGCGGTGCTGCGTGCCGCTCCGGGCGTAACCGTGATCGACGCGCGCGAAGACGGCGGCTACATGACACCGCTCGAAGCCTCAGGCGAGGACGCCGTGTTCGTAAGCCGTCTGCGCAAGGACCCGACCATCGCCAACGGGCTCGCCTTCTGGTGCGTGGCGGACAACTTGCGCAAGGGTGCGGCATTGAACGCGGTCCAGATCGCCGAGACGCTGTTGACCCGCCATCTGCTCGCCGCCCCGAAAGCGGCGTGACAGAAGGCGACCTGTTCCGTTGCCCCCGTCAGCGGGCGGCTTGCTGCGCTTTGCCTGAACGGCCGCGATTGCTAAACTCGCGCGGGACCCGGAGAGGTTGCTCGAGGCTGATCTGCAAGCCACGAGCAAGAGGATGGGTCGTTCCCGTTACGGGTGCGCTGAGGACAAAGGCGAGATGAAGTTTACCGTCGACCGGGCCGCGCTGCTCAAGGCACTCGCCCATGTCCAGAGCGTGGTCGAGAAACGCAACACGATCCCGATCCTCGCGAACCTGATGCTCGCGGTCCGGGACGGGCGATTAACCCTGACCGCAACCGATATGGAGATCGCTGTCGTCGAGGAGGTGGCCGCCAGCACCGCGGAGGATGGCGCGACGACAGCACCCGCGGTCACCCTTTATGAGATCGTGCGGCGATTGCCCGAAGGAGCCGAGCTTGAATTCCGCCACACCGGTGGCGATGCGGCGCTCGAGCTCTGCGCCGGGCACTACCGGACCAGCTTGATGGTGCTGCCGACGGAGGACTTTCCCTCCATGATGGCCGGCAACCTCGCGCATCATTTCACGCTGCCGGCGGCGAGCTTGCGCGCACTGATCGATCGCACCCGCTTTGCCATCAGCATGGAGGAAACGCGCTATTACCTGAACGGCATCTACCTGCACGCAACCGAAAGCGAAGGGGTGAGTCTGCTCAGGGCGGTCGCCACCGACGGGCACCGGCTGGCACGCGTCGAGCAACCTTTGCCTGAGGGCGCCGGCAGTATGCCCGGCGTCATCGTGCCACGCAAAACCGTCCTTGAGCTGCGCAAGCTGCTCGAAGAGACGACCGAGGCGATCGAGGTCGGGCTTTCCGAGACGCGCATTCAGTTTCAGGTCGGGCCTGTCACGCTCACCAGCAAGCTGATCGACGGCACGTTCCCCGAATACGAGCGCGTGATCCCGCGCGGCAACGACAAGGTTTTGCGCGTCGGCAAGCGCGACTTCTCCGAGGCTGTGGCGCGGGTGGCCGCGATATCGACCGAGCGCTCCCGTCCGGTAAAACTCTCCTTGACGCGTGATCGTCTTGTGCTCTCGGCCATCAGCCCGGAGCAGGGCACCGCCACCGAAGAGCTGGATGCGGACCGGGTCGCCTACGAGGCAACACCGCTCGATATCGGCTTCCAGGCGCGCTATCTGACTGACATCACGGACCAGATCGCCGATCGCGTCGAGTTTCGCTTCTCCGACGGCACCGCACCAACCGTGGTGCAAGACGCGGCGGATGCCAGCGCGCTTTACGTTTTGATGCCGATCCGCGTCTGAGCCCAACCCCCGGGCGGGCGATGCCGGCGGCTCAGCTCCGCCTGCAACGGCTGGCACTGCATCAATTCCGCAGCTACGCCTCTCTAGTCTGGCATCCGGATCGGCGGATTTCCGTGATCACCGGACCGAATGGGGCCGGCAAGACCAACCTTCTCGAGGCGGTATCCCTGCTCGGCCCAGGCCGCGGTCTGCGCGGAGCGCGGGTGGCCGAGTTTTCCCGGTTCGGACCCGACGGAGACGGCACCTGGGCGGTCGCGGGCCGCTTCCAGCATCCGATCGAAGGCCTGCTCGAGATCGCCACCGGCACGGCGGCGGAAGGATTGCCCGAGCGACGCATCTTTCGCCTCGATGGGCGGCCGGTTGCGCAGGCCGCAGCGGCAAGACGCATCGCAGTAGCGTGGCTCACGCCCGAGATGGGGCGGCTCTTCCAGGAAGGGGCGGCAGCCCGGCGCCGCTTCCTCGATCGGTTGGTGTACTCGCTGGAACCAGGCCATGCCCGTGAGCTCGCCGGCTTTGAAGCCGCCATGACCAGGCGCAATCGCTTGCTCGCTGGCCCCGCGCCGGACCCTGCCTGGCTCGCCGGACTGGAGGAGGCGATGGCCCGCCATGGCGTTGCCGTGGCCGCCGCGCGCCGCCTGCTCACGATCGCCCTCACCCGCGTGCTGCCCGCCGCCGCACCGGGTTTTCCCGGGATCGAACTCACACTCGCCGGTGCGATCAGCGAACGTCTGGCGAGCCACCCGGCGCTCGCCGTTGAGGAGTGGCTGGCCTGGCAACTCGCGGCCCGCAGGCCTGCCGACAAGGAAGCCGGAGGCGCCAGTCTCGGAGTGCACCGGAGCGACCTCATCGTCCGGATCGGGGCCATGGGCATGCCGGCCAATCGAGCCAGCACCGGCGAGCAGAAGGTCCTCCTGCTTTCCTTGGTGCTGGCCGAGGCTGCCTTGCTCGCCGAACGGTATGGCTTTGCCCCACTCCTTTTGTTGGACGAGCCGCTCGCCAACCTCGACGGCGCCCGCCGCGCGGCACTCTTCGCCATCCTGGCCGCAATGAACTCCCAGGTGCTGCTGACCGGCACCGACGCCGAACCCTTCCGCCCGCTCGCTTCTCAGGCAGAATTCCTGCGCGCAGGCGCCAGCCGCCTTGTTATTTAGATCCCACGCTTTACGCCAGACCACGCCGCGACTTATGACGCGCTCGGCCTTGGGGCGTCGCCAAGTGGTAAGGCAACGGATTTTGATTCCGTCATTCGGTGGTTCGAATCCACCCGCCCCAGCCATCATTTCAATATCTTATAGGTAAACTGCGCGATCCTACCGGGGCCATGTCAGCACCATGTCAGCACGCGGGGCAAAGTCGGCCTCGGAAGGGCTCCGGCGGATCATGTGGGCTGCCCCCGGCCGGAGGATCGGCTGCGGCCGTCCGCTTCGCCGCCTCACCCTCGCGCTTCCAGAAGGCACGCTTCCAGGGCTGCAGGTGCTTCCGCCACTCGCCCGGGCTCGGGGCGGCGGTCACGATGCCCTGCTTGCGGGTTGCCATCAGAACGCCTTGGGCAGCCCGGCCTGCTTCAGGATCTCGTTTGCGGTGTGCCGGCTCTTGATGCCGGTTGGGACGGGGAAGTGTCGCTCGGTAATGGGGCTGAACCAGATCGGGTGCCGGCCATCGCGGACATGGTAGCAACCAGCGGCGGTGAGCAGGTCTTTGAGACGCCGGTCGAAGTCGGCCGGCATTCAAGCGGCTGGCCGGATCGCTTCGCTTCTCTCGGCGGTCAAGCTCAATTCGATGCGCTCCTGGTACGGCACGCCGTTTAACTCGAGGAGGTCCGGGATGATGGCGCGCAGATCGTCGAGCAGCGCCTCGATCGTGGCGGCCTCGGCGACCAGGCCCGGCACGTCATCGCTGGTGGCAACCCATACCTCAGCCTGGGCATCCCAGCAGGCTTGCACGTGGTAGGGGCCGCGGCCGGGCTCGGTCGGGATGGGAGTCTTCAGCGTGGCGGACATGGCGGGAATATAGGGCCGGCGCCCCGCGTGCGGTAGGCAATATCGGCTCCTGTCGTTTTCCGGCGGCCAGTTGCGGCCCGCGGCTTGCCGCCAGCGTTTTAATTGCGGTGGGGGGGG
>JBOHMK010000018.1:0-2215 GCA_050730115.1 Acetobacteraceae bacterium | reverse complement strand
CATCATGAGTGAGCAGATCCGCCGCAACTACCCTGCGGAAGAGCGCGCGCGCTTCTCTGCCGCCGAAATCCCACTCGGCCGCTACGGCGAGCCGGAAGAACTGGCCGCCCTCGCCGTCTTCCTCGCCTCGCCTTTAGCCGCCTACATCACCGGAACGGTGATCCCGGTGGATGGCGGCCTCCGCCGCTATTCGTTCTGAAAACGTCGTATCCTCCGCAGCCGGGGCGCAGGGTTCCTGCCTTCAATCACCAATGCTATAGCGCGCAGCCGCCCGCTCGGACCTGATCCCGATGACCGACGATCCGCCGCCGCATCCGGCCTTGCTGCCAACCGGCCTCTGCGACCTGTTGCCGCCGGAGGCGGAGCGCGAGGCACAGGCGGTCGCGCGGGTGATGGAGGTGTTCGCCTCTCACGGCTATCAGCGAGTCAAGCCGCCGCTGGTCGAGTTTGCGGACAGCCTGTTCGCCGAATCCGGCGCCGCGGTGGCCGATCAGACCTTCCGCCTCGTCGATCCTGAAAGCCAGCGCGTGCTCGGGCTCAGGGCCGATATCACACCCCAGGTCGCCCGGATCGCCGCGACCCGCCTCGGCGCGACGCCGCGCCCGCTCCGGCTTTGCTATGCCGGGCAGTGCCTGCGGGTGCGCGCCAGCCAGATCGCACCTGACCGCCAGTTCGGCCAGGCCGGAATCGAGCTCATCGGCAGCACAAGCCCGGCCGCGGATGCGGAGATCGTCGTGGTCGGGGCCGAGGCTCTCGCCTCGATCGGCATCCGGCGTGCCAGCTTCGATCTGACCCTGCCGGCGTTGGCGCCGGCGCTGATCGATGCCGCCGGCATCGACGGGCCGGACCGCCGGACTCTCGCGCACGCTCTGGACCGCAAGGACGCCGCCGCCGTGGCACGGCACGGTGGCGCGCTCGCCGACACCCTGACCACGCTGCTGCTCGCCGCAGGACCGGCGGACCGGGCGCTGGCCGCGCTTCAGGCAACCTCGCTGCCCGCCCCCGCCGCTGATCTCGCCGCGGAGCTCGAAGCGACCGTCACTGCGATCCGGACCTTCGGCCCGGACATCAGAATCACCATCGACCCGCTCGAATTCAGGGGGCTTCGCTATCACACCGGCGTCTCGATGACGATCTACACGCCGGGCCGGACGGGAGAGCTCGGGCGCGGGGGGCGCTATCTCAGCGGCGAGGGCGAAGCTGCAACCGGCCTCACTCTCTATTCGGACGCCCTCCTGAGGGCTGCTCCGGCACCCCCGCCACGCGGGCTCGTCTACCTCGCCGCCAACGCCGATCCCTTGGCTGCCGGCCGGCTCCGTGCCCAGGGCTTTGCCACGATCGCGGCCCTCGACAACGGCGAGGATCAGGCTCTCCGGCTCGGCTGCACCCAGATCCTTCGCGGCGACGAGCTCACGCCTCTCGGCGGAGCGTAGAACGTGGCCAACGTTGCCGTGATCGGCGCCCAGTGGGGCGACGAAGGCAAGGGCAAGGTCGTGGACTGGCTCGCCAGTCGGGCCGATATCGTGGTCCGCTTCCAGGGTGGGCATAATGCCGGCCATACGCTCGTCGTCGGCAATCAGACCTACAAGCTCTCGCTGCTGCCGAGCGGCCTCGTCCGCGGCAAGCTCGCCGTCATCGGCAACGGGGTTGTCATCGACCCGGAGGCACTCCTCGCCGAAATCGCCGCACTGGAGCGCCGGGGCGTCTCGGTGCCACCGGAACGACTGCGGATCGCCGAGAACGCAGTCCTGATCCTGCCCATGCATCCGGCCCTTGACCGCGCCCGCGAGGCGGCACGCGGTGAGCAACGGATCGGGACCACCGGCCGCGGCATCGGCCCCGCCTACGAAGACAAGGCGGCGCGCCGCGCCATCCGGGTCGCGGATCTCGCGGAACCGGCAACGCTTTCGGAGAAGCTCGACGAGTTGCTGCGCCACCATAACACGTTGCTCGCCGGTTTCGGTCAGCCTACCTTTGAGAAAACAGAGGTCCTGGCAGGCCTTCTCGCACTGGCTCCCCGCATCCTCCGCTATGCCGAGCCGGTCTGGCAACGGCTCGATCAGGCGCGCCGCGCCGGCCGCCGAATCTTGTTCGAAGGTGCCCAGGCGGTGATGCTCGACGTCGACCATGGCACCTATCCCTTCGTCACCAGCAGCAATACCGTGGCCGCGATGGCGGCGGCGGGCGCCGGGGTCGGCCCGGCCGCGATCGGCAC
>JBOHMK010000017.1:0-12953 GCA_050730115.1 Acetobacteraceae bacterium | reverse complement strand
CGTCCCATTGGGCGGGTCAAGGGCGGAGCCCTTGCCTCTCCTGCCGAATCTGCTGATCGGGCTGCCGCAACCGCGTTCTCCTGTTGTTAATTGTGCGGTCCTATCAGGAAAAGCCCAATGATTTCGCTTCGACATTGCGCTCGTGAGCGTCTTCGGCGGTGACGGTCCCCGCGCGGAAGCCTGATCATGGCCAGCCAACTCCGTATGCCCGAGATCATCGATGAGCTGCGCCGGATTCCGCGTGCGACGTGGAGCGATCCTGATCCGACACGCCATCCGGCGCTCCCTTCACGACGCCCTGCCGAAGTCAGCTTCGTCGGACCCGCTCCCATGTTTGACGACGCGAGCTTCGAGCCTCCCATGTCTCCACAATGGGATGAGGCGGTCACGGCGGTTTCCCGGCGATTTAACCCGGATGGCAACGAAAGCATCACCGGAAGCCCGGTCGGCATTGATGCGCTGGCTTGGTACGCCTCGTTCCACAACGATCCCGCGCGATGGGGAATTTACATTCCACTGTCCAGCCTGCCGCTGATCGATCACCTCCAATTCTCGAAACTGCACCTGCCCCGTCCGGTACGCTGGCGCCTCGTGTGGGATCTTCTGTTGGCGCACGAGATTTTGCACTTCGCCGTGGATTATGCGTGCGCATGGTTCGAGCTTCTCTATCGCGCTCCGATCCGGCGCGCTCTCTCCGACCGGATGACCGAGGGATTCGCCAAGGATGTCCTTCCACGGCGGTCCCATTATCTTGAAATCGAAGAGTGTCTCGCAAACGGGAACATCCTGCGGAAGGTATGCGGCCGCGCTGAGGCGGAGGTCGGTCAGGCCATCCGGGACTTCGTCCGCCGGCAGCCGCCAGGGTACTGCGACGGCGAACTTGCAGAAACCGACGAGGGCCTGCGTGAGATGGCTGCCGAAACGCTGCGCAGCTATCTGGCCGTGTGGTCCAGCGGTTGGAACATCGACCCCGGTAACCCTGCCCTCGATTTGACGCGGCTGATCCCAGCGGTTGGCGAAGCGGGCCGCGCCTGCCCGGTCCGGATCATCAACGACCTGGAGACCGTAGGTATCCCGGGTCATGCAGTCCAGATGATCACCTGCGTACAGCCTATTGCCGAGACCGAGGCATTGGGCCATGGCTAAGGTACCGCCGTCGTGGTGGTGGGATCGCGAACCGATCTTTGTACGCTGGCAGGTCGCGACCTGGGAACACGCCGCCTTGGATCCGAACTCGCATGGTTTGGTGCATCGGTTGCGCGACGCCCGGCGTTTGCTACCCGAAGAGATAACCAAACCGATTTACACCCTCCTGGCCGAAGCTGAGGCTGTCATCATTCGAGTGACCGAACCCGTGCCCCCGTTCGATGCAAGATTGCTCCGGGACATTGACGCGGAGACCGACGCGGACGTCGAACGAAGCGACGGCCGAAGTACCAATATTGGCGCGCGGGTCGATCGGTTTTTTTCCACAAAGATCGGGGATCTGGTCCCTGATTGGAGCACAAATGTGAGCAAAGAGCTCGGGGCGCGGGGCCGCAAAATCAAGCGACAATTAGGTAGCCTGTGCGGGTTTGGCATTCCCGGAAACGGCTTCTCCATCCATTATGGCTACCGCATTTGCCTATCGGCGATCCGCGGTCGATGGGTGGACCCGCGCCTCACGACGCACCGATCGCTCCTGATGAGCTGCCAGGTGAATGTCCTGCAGCCCGGTGAGGTGCGCGATCTTCATGAACTATTGATTTCATAGCCACTCACCGCGAGTAACGGGGTACGAGTAACAGCGTACGGTGCCATGCCATGATGCCGGGTGAGCAGCGCCTCGCGCGGCACCACCTCCGTCCGGCGCGATCAGGGTGGAGGCAGAGGCACGCGGTGCTGTCGCATGATTTCACTGATCGGCGGGAAAGCCTTTTGCGCGGCTTCCGGCACCGGCAGCCAATGCGGGTGATCGGGTAAATGCAGGAAATAATCGAACGGCAAGGTTGCCGGACCGGCCGGATGACCGACGATGATCCGCCCGACCATGCCCGCCATTTCGTGCGGCGTGCAGAAATAATCGTACGCGCCGGGCTCGGTGAAGGTCCACTCGAACGTCTTGCCAGGGAAAAGATATCCGGAATTCCACGGTGCCGCCGTTTTCGGGATGCGGAGCGAATGGTTGGCATTCTTCGGGTCATAGGCGGTCGTCGTATGGACGTTCGCCTCGCAGACCCAGCGTACGCGCTGGCCGGGCCGGATCAGGAGCCCGATCGGATCGAAGCCGACGTAGCTCCCGCTTTGGTTGCTGACCATGTGAATGATGACCGGCTCACCCGCCGCCAGCGCCGGCAGCGGCATCGCTGCCAGCGCAAAAGTACCGGCGATCAGGTGGCGGCGGGAGAGCATTGTCATGGCGTCACGCGGCCGTTATTTTGCGACGCTCTGAGGGCCGTCGGCGAAGTGCCACAGGATGACGTGATAATGCGGCACGGGCACACCCGGATGCCCGGCATTGAACATGAAATCGACGCGGACGACGTCGCCGCCCGGGCTCTTCAGATCGTCGAAGTTCTTGTGTGCATTGAGATCCGTGAGTGGCACCATATAGAGCGTGCTCACCTGCCGCCCGGTATGGTCGAAGGCCAGCCACGGCCCGACCGGAATCGTCGCCGGATCGACATAGAGCGTGCCGAGTCCGGGCAGGAAGTCGGGCAGCGCCGCGAGCGAGCTCGCCTTCTTGTAGGGCGGCCCAGGCGGAAACGGTACGGTAGCCGCCGCCGCTGCCGGCGTGTAGCTGGCGGCGCAGGCCGCAACCGAGCCGACCGCAAGCGTGCCGAGCGCCAGCCCGACGCTTCTTCTTGTCTGGATCATCACCAATCTCCTTCAGATTGCAGATCAGTCCATGAACGGATCGCAGATAGCGTTCCGAGACGTGCCGCCACGCCCGCCGTGATCCGTTCGCATCGTTCGCCCGCGCAGGCATAGACGGACGGCAGGGCGTGCAGCAGCTCCACGCTGAGCACCTGCCGCAACAACCGCCGCGCGCGGAATAGCCGCGTCTTCACCGTGACCGGGTGGACACCGAGCGCGGCAGCCGCTTCAGCGAGCGGCATCTGTTCGATCTCACAGGCGACGAACACCACTCGAAAATGCACCGGCAATTTGTCGATCGCCTGTTCAATCAGTGCTCTCGCTTCTTCGTGCATCGTTGCGTCCTCAGGGTTGCGGCCGGTGGTGGGGCTCGAGCAGAGGCCGGCCACACCTGCATCGTCGGCCAGCGTCTCTGAGATCTCCGTGAGAGGGATGCTCTCGCGGCGCCGGCGCAGCCTCTGGAGGGACTCGTTCACCGTGATGCGGGCAAGCCAGGCACCGGCGCGCGTCGCATCCTTGAGATCACCGAGACCGACGAGCGCCCTGACATAACTCTCCTGGACGGCGTCTTCCGCCTCGGCGTCATCGCGCAGAATGCTGCGTGCGATCCGGAACAACCGCTGATTGTAGTGTTGCGAAATGGGCCCCAGGATGTGCGCCAGATGGATGCGCGCCACATCCGGCTCGTCCTCCTGCGGTTCGGCAGCACGCGTGCGGATCGCAACAGCGGCCTGCTTCAGCATCTCGACCTCCGATCTAGTGATGCGTTGGGAGGCAAAAAGGTTCCCGCCCGGATGTGGAATTGCGCCGACGGCAGACAAGGCGTTTGCTCGCCTGCCATGCGCTGACGGCAGGCGTCACAATCAAAGGCCAAATTGATCCAGGCAGAATTGATCCCGGAGCGTGATTCAGGTGCCGGGAAAGAGCGCTTTCGGCGAAGGCTCGCTCCGGCTGTAGCCGATGGCTGCGTAGGGACCGCCCTGGTAACGCTCCTCGACCGGATTGCCGCTGACGCGGCTCTCTTGTTCGGGAATGAAGGGATCGGCCGAATCCTTGGGCCGCCAGCCGATCACCGCGCGCCCGTCCCGCCGCCAGAAGCCGCGCGTATTGTTGGATGCGCCCCAGATCACCATGGTCCCGACCGCCGGGGTGAGCGTCGCGCGGATGACGAGGCTCAACAGGTCCGGATAGGAAAGCCAGATCGAGAGCGTGCGCGCATTATCCACTCGCGGCCGGCAGCCGCCGATCCTGAGATTGACGTTCTCCACCCCATGCTTGTCCCAGTAGAGCCGCCCCATCAGCTCCCCGTAAGCCTTCGAAAGTCCGTAGTAGCCGTCGGGGCGGAACTGGCAGTCATGATCGAGCGTCTCGCTCCGCTCGTGAAAGCCGATGGTGTGATTGGAGGAGGCGAACACCACTCGCGCCCGCTCCCGCCGTGCCGCCTCGTAAACGTGATAGAGGCCCTGGATGTTCGGCCCGAGCACCTCCGGAAACGGCCGTTCCACCGACACCCCGCCGAAATGCAGGATCGTGCCGCAGCCTTTTGCAAGCCGGAGGACCGCCATGCCGTCGGCGAGATCGGCGGGCGTGAATTCTGCGCCCGGCGGTATCGGGTCGGGAAAGGCGGCGAGGTCGGTCAGCCTGAGCGTCCATCCGGCTGCCCCAAGGCCCTTGGCCAGCATCCGTCCGAGCGCACCCGAGGCACCCGTCAACAGCACGGGTCTCTCCGGAATGTCCGCCATCCTTCGCTCTCCTATCTCGGCCAGGTCCGCCGCCCACCCTTGCCCTGCTCGCGGCCGGCGGGCAACGTCGGGGCATGCGGTCCATTCCCGAAACTGCAGCCCTGCTCGAGGACGGCTCGCTTTCCGCGGTCGCGCTGGTCGAGGAGTGCCTGGCTCGGATCGCCGATCCGAATGGCGAAGGCGCACGTGTTTTCCTCAAGGTTCATGCCGCGTCGGCCCGCGCCATGGCCGAGGCGATCGACCGGCTACGCCGCGCCGGCCGCGCGCCGGGGCCTTATGCGGGCATCCCGGTCAGTCTCAAGGACCTGTTCGATGTAGAGGGCGAGCCCACTCCGGCGGGTTCGCGCGTGCTCGCCGATGCAGCCCCTGCCGCCCGCCACGCGCCCGTCGTGGCCCGCCTGATTGCGGGAGGGCTGATCCCGATCGGGCGTACCAACATGACCGAGTTCGCCTTTTCGGGCCTCGGCATCAATCCGCATTTCGGCACGCCGCTCTCGCCCTGGGATCGTGCAGAGCGGCACATCCCGGGCGGCAGCTCCTCCGGTGCGGCGGTCTCGGTCGCAGATGGCATGGCGCTCGCCGCGCTCGGCACCGATACCGGCGGTTCCTGCCGCATCCCGGCGGCATTTTGTGGAGTGGTCGGCTTCAAGCCGACCGCCCGGCGCGTTTCGATCGCGGGCGTGCTGCCGCTCGCAACGAGCCTCGATTCAGTGGGCCCGTTCGCCCCGAACGTCGCCTCGGCCGCCATCATCGACGCCATCCTCTCGGGTGAAAACCCCGCCCCGCCGGAGCCTGCCCCGCTCGCCGGGCTCCGCCTTGCGATCCCCGTTCCCTTCGCGCTCGACGGCATGGACGAGACGGTCTCCACCGCCTTCGCCCGCGCCTTGCGGCAACTCTCCGGCGCCGGCGCTCAGATCGAGGAGCGCCGATTTGCCCCGCTTGAGCGGCTGCCGCGCTTTCTCGAGAAGGGTGGCATCTCGGCGGCCGAAGCATACGCGTGGCATCGCGCGCTGCTCGCCGAGAAGGGTGCCGGGTACGATCCCCGTGTCCGCCGCCGCATCGAACAGGGTTCGCGCCAGGGGGCGGCGGACTACATCGCCTCGCTCGAAGATCGCGCCCGCCTGATCGGCGAGATGAATCCGGCAACGGCGGGGATCGACGCGCTCGTCATGCCAAGCGTGGTCGTCGTCCCGCCGCGCCTGGCCGAGGTCGAAACGGACGCCGATTACAACCGGATCAATCTCCTGGTCCTCAGGAACACGATGCCGGTCAATCTCCTCGACCGCTGCGCCGTGAGCCTGCCTTTGACACCTCCGGGCGAGCCGCCGGTCGGGCTGATGCTGGTGGGCGAGACCATGGCAGACGCACGCCTGCTGGCGATCGCCGCCGGCGTCGAGCGCGCGCTCGCCTGAGCACGTGCCCCGATCGGAAGAGCGACCGATGGCCGATGAGATCGTCTTCTACACCAACCCCGCATCACGCGGGCGGATCGTCCGCTGGATGCTGGAAGAAGTGGGTGTGCCCTACCGGACCGAGATCATCGAATACGGGGCGGCGATGAAGGGCCCCACCTATCGGGCAATCAACCCCATGGGGAAGGTGCCCTCGCTCCTCCACGGCGAGACCGTAATCACCGAATCGGCGGCCATTTGCGCGTATCTCGCCGATGCGTTTCCAGAGGCGGGCCTGGCGCCACCTCCGGGCGATCGTTTGCGCGGGCCCTATTACCGCTGGCTCTTCTTTGCCGCCGGTCCGATCGAGGCCGCAACCAGCAACCAGGCTCTTGGCTTCGTGGTCCCGGCCGGTCGCGAGCGAATGATCGGCTATGGCACCTACGGAGACGTGCTGGACGCGCTCGAGTGTGCGCTCGACCATCCCGGCTACCTGCTCGGCGAGCGGTTCAGCGCCGCGGACGTTTATCTCGGCTCACAGGTCGGATTCTCCATGCAGTTCGGCATGCTCGAGAAACGGCCCGCCTTCGAACGCTATTGGCAGCGGATCAGCAGCCGGCCGGCGGCGATCCGGGCGCGCGCGATCGACGATGCGATCATGCCGATCGACAAACCCGGCTGATCAGAGCGCCCCCGGCGCCACTGGCGCGGCGCGCATCAGCTCACCACAATGGATGGAATGTCACGCCGCAGCCTGCAGATCACCCCCGAGTTGATGCTTCGGGCCTATCGGGCCGGGCTCTTCCCGATGGCCGAAACGCGCCGCGGCGAGCGGCTCTATTGGCTCGACCCCGAGTTCCGCGGCATCTTGCCGCTGTCCCGCTTCCACCTGCCGCACCGCCTGGCCCGCACCGTGCTGCACGGCCCGTTCTCGGTGACCGCCGATGCCAACTTCCCGGCCGTCATCGCCGGTTGCGCACGCCGCCGCCCAGGCCGTGAAGACACCTGGATCAACACCGAGATCGAGACCCTGTTCAACGAGCTGGCGCGGCGCGGCCACGCCCATTCGATCGAATGCTGGCAAGACGGTCTGCTGACGGGCGGGCTTTATGGGGTGGCCATCGGTGGCGCGTTTTTCGGCGAAAGCATGTTCAGCCTGAAGGCCGACGCCTCGAAAGTGGCCCTGGTGCATCTCGTCGCCCGTCTCCGACTGGGCGGGTTCCGGCTTCTCGACACCCAGTTCGTAACCAACCATCTGGCCCAGTTCGGGGCGATCGAAATCCCGCGCGAATCGTACCGCACCGAGCTGGTGGCAGCGGTGGACGTGCCCGCGCGGTGGCTCGCGGCACCCGAGGCGCCAGCCCTCACCGCCGCGATCCGCACCCTGGCCGCACGCTCGGCCGAATTGGCCCGGAAAACCGCCGCGCCGCAAACCGCTTGACCGGACGGACCCCAGGTTCCAGCTTGGCTTACTCTCTCGAGGAAAGGTCCGATGCGGACAACCCTGATTTCCGGTCTCGGCGCGCTGCTGCTTCTTTTCTCCGCCGGCGCCGCCGAGGCGGCCGACCAGCCGCCGCTCACCCCGACGCGCGATGTCGCGGTCACCTACCAGGCCAAGGATCCGCAAGGGACTGTCCGGGTCGTGCACATGAATTTCGATGCCGCCGGCCGGCGCCTGCACATCGACGTCGCCGGCCAGCCCGGCTTCGTGGTGATCGACCGCAAGGACAACACCCAACTCGCGGTCAATTATCCGGCGAAGAGTTACATCGAGCGGCAGCTTCCGCCCGAAGCCGGCAACCTGATGGATCGCGACCCCAACATGCACATGACCCGCGGCGCAACCGCGACCGTCGCCGGCCTTGCGTGCACGGACTGGTCGATGTCGACCGGGCCGAACCGTCCTGCGGAGCTGGTCGTCTGCATCACCGCCGACGGAGTGGTGCTGAAGGCCGCACCAGCCGGCGGCGGCAATGGCGGCACGCCAAACCTCGAGGCGACCCAGGTCGCGTATGGGCGGCAACCGGAATCGCTGTTCGTCCCGCCGGCCGGCTTCCAGCGGATCGAGCCGGGCGCGATCCCGGGCTTGGCGCCAGGAGCGCCTCCCGGAGCGCCTCATGGCGCGGCGCCGGCCCCCGCCAAGCCGTGATCCGCCCGGTGACCTGCTGGGTAATCCCCCAGGTGATCCAGTGCGCCCCTTGCCCCGTAAGAGGAGGGTGAGCGCCGGCGATCGCAACCAGGCCACGCTCGCATGGGGCGAGGGCGAGAACAGGTTGAGGAAGAAGAGCGCACCCTGGCGAGACCGCAGCGGCCGCCTCTCGGGCTTGAAGGCGGTGGTGCTGGCCTTGCTGGTAGTGCCGGCCCTGCTGGCGGCCGGGCAATGGGCAACCGGACGCTTGACCGGCCATCCCGACCAGGCGGTCCTGCTCCTGAGCGGCTACTGGTCCGACCGCCTGCTCGTCCTGACCCTCGCCATCACCCCGCTGGCGGCGATTTTTGCGCTGCCGCGGCTGATCCTGGTGCGGCGTATGGTGGGGCTCGCCGCGGGCGCCTATGCCCTCGCCCACCTCGGCGTCTATGCACTCCAGCAGGGCTTCGCCTGGCGTTTCATCGCGGTGCAAATGGTGAGCCACCCGGTCCTCACCATCGGCACGCTTTCCATTCTCGGCATGGCCGCACTCGCCGTCACCTCGACCGACGGTTGGGTCCGTCGCCTCGGCCGCGCCTGGAAAAAGCTTCACCTCCTGGTTCACCCGGCAATTGTGCTCGCCCTTCTGCATACGTTCATGGAGGCTCCGACCGCGGTCAGCCGCGCGGCCATCTTCAGCGGGTTCTATCTGTGGCTGCTCGGCTGGCGGCTGATGCCGCGGGAGTGGCGGCGGCAGCCGCCCGCGCTATTCGGGCTCGCGATCATCGCCGCGGTGCTCACCTCCGGGGTCGAAGCGGGCTGGTACGCGATCGCGACCGGCTTGCCGGCGGAACGAATTTTTGCCGCCAATTTCTCGCTGATCGCCGGCCTCCGGCCCGCTCACTGGGTCGGGCTCGGCTGCCTCGCGCTGGCGTTTCTGGTCACGCTCCGCCGGATGATGACCCGCACCCCCCTTTCGGATATGAGCATCGGCCGACGAAAGAGAATGCCTGGTGAACGAAATCCCCCGCCCGGAGCCGGCGGTGCCCGACAGCCTGCGCCCCAATAGCCTGAGGAACGGGCCCGATCGGCGTGGCCGTTTCGGCGCGTTCGGCGGCCGTTTCGTTGCAGAAACGCTGATGCCGCTCGTGCTCGAGCTCGAACGCGCCTACGACGAAGCGAAGCGCGACCCCGCTTTCCACGCCGAACTCGAGCATCTGCTGGCGCATTACGTCGGCCGCCCAAGCCCGCTCTGGCATGCCGCGCGGCTCACCGAGGCGCTCGGCGGGGCGCGCATCTACTTCAAGCGCGATGAGCTCAATCACACCGGGGCGCACAAGATCAACAACTGCATCGGCCAGATCCTGCTCGCGCGCCGCATGGGCAAGACCCGCATCATCGCCGAAACCGGGGCCGGCCAGCATGGAGTCGCAACCGCTACGGTGTGCGCGCTGTTCGGCCTGCCCTGCAAGATCTACATGGGCACCACGGACGTCGAACGGCAGCAGTCGAACGTCTTCCGCATGAAGCTGCTGGGCGCCGAAGTCTCCCCGGTCAGCGCCGGCGCCGGCACGCTCAAGGACGCGATGAACGAGGCACTGCGCGACTGGGTCGGCAACGTTCGCACCACCTATTACCTGATCGGCACCGTCGCCGGCCCGCATCCCTACCCGATGCTGGTCCGGGACTTCCAAAGCGTGATCGGCGAAGAGGCCAAGGCCCAGCTCGCCGAAGCCACGGGCCGGTTGCCCGATGTCGCGATCGCCTGCATCGGCGGCGGATCGAATGCGATCGGCCTCTTTCACCCCTTCCTCGACGATCCCTCGGTGCGGCTGATCGGCGTCGAGGCGGCCGGCAAGGGGCTCGATTCCGGGTTGACCGCGGCCAGCCTTTCGCGCGGCCGTCCGGGCGTGCTGCATGGCAACCTGACGTACCTTTTGCAGGACGACGAAGGCCAGATCACCGAGGCGCATTCGATCTCGGCCGGACTCGATTATCCCGGAGTCGGGCCGGAGCATTCCTGGCTCCATGATCTCGGCCGCGTCGAATATGTCGCCGCCACCGATGACGAGGCGCTGGCCGCATTCCAGCTCTGTACCCGGACCGAGGGGATCATTCCGGCGCTGGAACCCGCGCACGCCCTCGCTCACGTGGCCAGGATCGCGCCGCTGATGCCCAAGGATCAGATCATCCTGATGAATCTTTGCGGCCGCGGCGACAAGGACATCTTCACCGTTGCCAAACATCTCGGGGTCACGCTTTGAGCCGCATCGCCGCGCGGTTCTCCGCCCTCCGCAAGGCCGGTCGCGGCGCCCTCATTCCGTTCCTCGAGGCGTTCGACCCGGACCGCGGAACCTCATCGGCGCTGCTCGCCGGCATGCCCGCCGCGGGGGCCGACCTGATCGAGATCGGCGTTCCTTTCACCGATCCGATGGCCGACGGTCCGATCATCCAGGCGGCCGGGAAACGCGCCCTACGCGCCGGCGCGAGCCTCCGCGGCGTACTTGCCATGGTTGACGAATTCCGCGCGCGCGAGGCCGAAATTCCGATTATCCTGATGGGCTATCTCAACCCGATCCTGGCCTACGGTGTGGCGCCTTTCGCCCGTGATGCCGCCCGCTCGGGCGTCGATGGACTGATCATCGTCGATCTGCCGGCCGAGGAATCGGATCTGCTCGTTCCTGACGCCAACCGCAACGGTCTCGACATCATCCGCCTCGTCGCCCCCACCACCGATGATCAGCGGCTGCCCAAGGTGCTCGAAGGCAGCTCCGGGTTCGTCTATTACGTGAGCATCACCGGCATCACCGGCACCAAGAGCGCGACCACCGCCGAGCTTGCAGACAACATTCCGCGCATCCGCAAACTGACTCGGCTTCCGATCGCCGTCGGCTTTGGCGTGAAAACGCCGGAACAGGCGGCCGAGGTCGTCTCGATCGCCGATGCAGCCGTCGTCGCCTCCGCACTGATCGCGAGGCTCGCGGCCGCACTCGACCATCAGGGGCGGCCCTTGCAAGGCGCCGTCGAGCAGGTGCTCGGCGACGTCCGGGCGCTCGCCGGCTCGGTAAGAACGGCGAGGGCGGCGGCGTGAGCTGGCTTTCAGAATATGTGCGGCCGAAGATCCGCACCCTGCTCGGCCGGCGGGAGGTGCCGGAGAATCTCTGGCACCAGTGCCCCGCCTGCCAGCAGATGATTTTTCATCGCGATCTCGAGAAGAGTCTCAAGGTCTGCCCGCATTGCGGCCATCACCTGCGCGCCTCGGCCGCCGAGCGGCTGGCCTGGACTTTCGATCCCGGAAGCTCGCTCACCATCGAGCTGCCCAAGGTTCCGCACGACCCGCTCAAGTTCCGTGACCACAAGCGATACGCCGAGCGTCTGCGCGAGGCGCGCGAAAAGACCGGGCTCGAGGATGCACTCCGGGTGGCGCACGGGACGATCGGCGGGCACCGTGCCGTGGTTGCCGCCATGGAATTCTCCTTCCTCGGCGGCTCGATGGGGGCCGCAGTCGGTGAAGGCATCATCGCCGCCGCCCGGCTTGCGGTGCTGCAGCAGGCGGCGCTGATCGTCTTCACCGCCTCCGGTGGCGCCCGGATGCAGGAGGGCGCGGTCAGTCTGATGCAGATGCCGCGCACCGTGCTCGCGACCGGCCTCGTCAAGGAGGCCGGCCTGCCCTTCATCGTCGTGCTGACCGATCCCACCACCGGTGGCGTCACCGCGAGCTTCGCCATGCTCGGTGACATCGTGATCGCCGAGCCGGGCGCGCTGATCGGTTTCGCCGGGCCGCGCGTGATCGAGCAGACCGTGCGGGAAAAGCTGCCGGAGGGATTTCAGCACGCCGAATATCTGCTGGCCCACGGCATCGTCGATGAGGTCGTGCCGCGTGGGCAACTCAGCGCCACTCTGGCGCGCCTGATCGGCCTGCTCACGGTCAGGGAACCCGCCCCGGAGGTCGCTCCGGCGGCAGCATGAGCGAGGCACCATGAGCGAGACCGCCCCGGGCACCCGCGCTCAGACGGTCATCGCGCGGCTCAACGCGCTGCATCCGGTCCTGATCGACTTGAGCCTCGGCCGGCTGGAGCACCTGCTTGCGCGCCTCGGCCATCCCGAGCGGCGGCTGCCGCCGGTGATCAACGTCGCCGGCACCAACGGCAAGGGCAGCACCTGCGCCTTCCTCCGCGCTATCGGCGAAGCGTCCGGCCGGCGCGTGCATGTCTACACCTCGCCGCATCTCGTGCGCTTCAACGAACGGATCAGGATCGCCGGCCGGCTGGTCTCCGACCTCGAGCTCATTGAGGCCATCGAGCATCTCGAACGGATCAACCAGGGCGACCCGATTTCGGTCTTCGAAATGATCACCGCCGCGGCCTTCTTCCTGTTTGCGGCCTACCCTGCCGACCTCGCCGTCATCGAAGTCGGGCTTGGCGGGCGCTTCGATGCCACCAACGTCATTCCTCCGCCTGCCGCTGCCGCGATCACCTCGATCTCGCTCGATCACCAGGAATTCCTCGGCGACACTCTGGCCAGGATCGCATTCGAAAAAGCCGGCATCATCAAGCCGCATGTGCCGGTCGTGACCGGGGAGCAGGCACCCGAGGCAGTTTCCGTGATCGCGAATGTTGCCCGGCAAAATCAGGCGCCGCTGTTCGCCCGCAGTGGCACCTGGCAGCTCACCTCACTTGGCGAGAGATTCCGCTTTCAGGATCAGATGGGCGCACTCGAGCTTCCCGCCCCCGCGTTGCCTGGTTCGCACCAGCTCGACAACGCCGGGATCGCGCTCGCAGCCCTCGGCGCCGCCGGCATCGCGGCCCCCGAATCGGCGTACGCCGCCGGGCTCAC
>JBOHMK010000016.1:0-5427 GCA_050730115.1 Acetobacteraceae bacterium | reverse complement strand
AGGCGATGGCGATCGGGCGCAGCTTCCCTGAGGCGTTACAGAAGGGGCTGCGCAGCATGGAGACCGGCCTTTCGGGACTCGATCCGCTTCCCCGCCCCGGCGATGGCGGGCGGGATGCGTTTCGTGCCGCGCTCTCCGCGCCACGGCCCGACCGGCTCTTGATGGCCGCCGAGGCGCTGCGCGCCGGGTTGACGGTCCCGGAAATCCACGAGGCAACACGCTTCGACCCCTGGTTTCTCCGCGAGATCGCCCGCCTGGTCGCTGCCGAGCAGGAGGTCACCGCGGCCGGACTGCCGCAAGATGCGCCGGCGCTGAGGCGGCTCAAGGCGCTCGGCTTCTCCGACCGCCGGCTCGCTGAGTTGGCCGGCCTGAGCGAAGCCATGGTGGCTCAAGCGCGCGCACGGCTTGGCGTCGTGCCGGTCTATAAGCGCATCGACACCTGTGCGGCCGAGTTCGCCTCGGCCACTCCTTACATGTACTCGACCTACGAGGGCAGCTTTGCCGACCCGGTTTGCGAAGCGGAACCGACCGCGCGCGACAAAATCGTGATCCTGGGCGGCGGGCCGAACCGCATCGGCCAGGGGATCGAATTCGATTATTGCTGCGTGCACGCCGCCTATGCGCTGAAGGCTGCCGGGTTCGAAACGATCATGGTCAATTGCAACCCGGAGACCGTATCGACGGACTATGACACCTCCGACCGGCTCTATTTCGAGCCGCTGGATGCGGAAGACGTGCTGGCATTGATCCGCCGCGAGCAATCAAAGGGCCGCCTCATGGGCTGCATCGTGCAGTACGGCGGCCAGACTCCGCTCAAGCTATCCCAGGCGCTGGCCCGCGCCGGAGTGCCGATCCTCGGCACCAGCGCCGATGCCATCGACATCGCCGAAGATCGCGAGCGGTTCCAGAAGCTGTTGCAACGGCTCGGCCTGCGCCAGCCCGAGAATGGCACCGCGCGCTCGCTGGAAGAGGCCGAACGCATTGCCGAGCGGATCGGCTATCCGGTGGTGATCCGGCCGAGCTACGTGCTCGGCGGACGGGCGATGGAGATCGTTCACGACCGCGCGGGGCTTGCCCGCTACATGCGGGAAGCCGTCAGGGTCTCCGGCCAGAGCCCGGTGCTGATCGACGGATACCTCGCCGATGCGATCGAGGTGGATGTCGATTGCATCGCTGACGGTGAAAGCGTCTATGTCGCCGGGGTGATGGAGCATATCGAGGAAGCCGGGATTCATTCCGGTGATTCGGCCTGTGCGCTGCCACCATACAGCCTCGCCCCGGCGATCGTCACCGAACTCAGGACCGAGACCGCGGCGATCGCCAAGGCGCTCGGGGTCGTCGGGCTGATGAACGTGCAGTTCGCGATCCAGGGCGATCTCATTCACGTGCTGGAAGTCAATCCCCGGGCCGCGCGAACGGTCCCGTTCGTCGCCAAGGCGACCGGCGTGCCGGTGGCGAAGATCGGGGCCCGGGTGATGGCGGGTGCGCGGCTTGCCTCTTTCCGGTTGGACGGCCAGGCGGGGCAACCGCACGTCGCGGTCAAGGAGGCGGTCTTTCCGTTTGCGCGCTTTCCGGACGTGGACACGATCCTTGGCCCGGAGATGAAATCGACCGGCGAGGTCATGGGGATCGATGCCAGCTTCGAGCGTGCCTTCGCCAAATCCCAGCTCGGCGCCGGTATCGTTCTGCCGGCGCACGGAACGGCTTTCCTCTCGGTCAAGGATTCGGACAAGAATGCCCTCGTGCCGCTGGCCCGCCGCCTGGTGGAGATGGGATTCACCGTGCTGGCAACGCGTGGCACCGCGGCCAGGATCCGCGACGCCGGGCTCCCGGTCAGCGTGGTGAACAAGGTCCTCGAAGGCCGGCCGCATTGCGTCGATGCCATTCTCTCGGGAGAAATCCAGCTCGTGATCAACACCGCCTCCGGCGCGCAGTCGGTTGCCGACAGCTTCGACATCCGCCGCAGCGCACTCACGCACGGCGTCCCCCACTACACGACGCTGGCCGGAGCGCGCGCCGCCGTGCATGCGATTGCCTCGTTGCGTACCGGTGTGCTTGAAGTGGCGCCCTTGCAAGCTTATTTTCGCGCTCCATTCTGAGCCTTCGCGGCCGGCGGCGCCGGCGTCGGGGCTCTTTTTCGCCCGATCCCGAGTTGAGGTTCAAAAGGTGCAGAAATTCCCGATGACGGCCCCCGGCCTTGAGCGACTTGAGAAGGAACTCCGCCACCTGAAGGGTGCAGAGCGTCCGACCATCATCCGCGCGATCGCCGAAGCGCGCAGCCATGGCGACCTTGCAGAAAACGCCGAGTACCATGCGGCTCGAGACCGGCAATCCTTTATCGAGGGACGAATCGCCGAGCTGGAAGAGATCGTTGCGTCTGCCGAGGTGATCGATCCCTCTACCCTCTCCGGCGAACACGTAAAATTCGGCGCCCATGTCCGGCTGGTGGACGAGGACTCCGAAAAGGAATCGTCCTACCAGATCGTGGGCGTGCACGAAGCCGATATCAAGAAGGGCCGGATCTCCATCTCCTCACCGCTCGCCAAGGCCCTGATCGGCCGCAAGGTCGGCGACACCGTTTCGGTCCCGGCACCGAGCGGCGATCGGTCCTACGAAATCCTTGCGGTCAAATATCTCTGAACCTCGTTGCATAAATCCGTGACAGTGATCGGGCTGGCCGATGTCGAGGCCGCGGCTCGGCGAATCGCCGGCCGGGTAGTGCGCACGCCGGCAATCCCCTCGGATGCGGTCGGCCGGGTCTCAGGGGCAGAGGTCACGCTGAAGCTCGAGACTTTCCAGGCCACCGGCAGCTTCAAGGAACGCGGCGCCGCGAACAAGCTCGCCCTGTTGTCGCCGGCTGAGCGCGCCCGGGGCGTGATCGCAATGTCGGCCGGCAATCACGCCCAGGCGGTCGCCCGTCACGCCCGGCTGGCTGGCATCTCCGCCACCATCGTCATGCCCCGCTTTACGCCGCTGACCAAAATCGCGAGGACCGCAGCCTGGGGTGCGAAGGTCGAGCTCCATGGTGAAACGCTCGGTGAGGCCGCCACACACGCGGCCCTGCTCGCCGAGCGCAACGGGCTCGTCATGGTGCATCCCTACGATGATCCGGCGGTGATGGCCGGTCAGGGCACGCTGGCGCTGGAACTCCTCGCCGACGTTCCGGACCTCGATCAGTTGGTGATCCCGGTGGGCGGCGGCGGCATGATCGCCGGCGCGGCGGTCGCGGCGAAGGCGCTCAAGCCAGACATCGAGATCATCGGCGTCGAGGTCGAGGCATACGCAGCGCTGGCGCAGCGCCTGGCCGGGCGGCCGGTCGCGGTTGGCGGCGCGACAATCGCCGAAGGAATCGCAGTCGGAGACATCGGCGAGCTGCCATTTTCGGTCATTCGCGAGCATGTGGCCGAGGTGCTCGTGGTCTCCGAGCAGACAGTCGAGCAGGCCATCGCACTCCTCGTTGAAGGCGCCAAGGTCGTCGCCGAGGGCGCGGGCGCAGCCGGCATCGCGGCGCTGATTGCCAACAGAGAGCGGTTCAGGGGCAAAAAGGTCGGCGTGCCGATTTGCGGCGCCAACATCGATTCCAGGATACTCGCCAATGTCCTGCTGCGCAATCTGCTGCGCGACGGACGCCTCCTCCGGATCTCGCTCGAGATCCCGGACCGCCCCGGCGTGCTCGCCGATATCGCGACCCGGATCGCCGCCCACAACGGCAATGTCATCGAAGTGTCGCACCAGCGCCTGTTCGCGTCACCTTCGGTGCAATCGGCCCACCTCGAAGTCATGGTCGAGGCGCGCGATCCCGAGCACGCCGAGGAAATCACCGCCGCGCTCGCCGCCTGCTATGCCCTGCAGCGGATCTGAACGGCTCGGCAAACTGCGAGCGACAAGGCCACGACCAATCCCCTCACGCCCCGCCCGAGCACAGCGGGGGTGCCGCCCGTCCCGCCATCTCGATCGCCACCGCCGGTCATCCCGCGTCGCCTTGGCCATCCGGCGCGTGCCAACAATTCCCGCCAGCGGCGCTCAGGACCGCTTGACTTGGGCGGACGGCACCGCAATGTGAGACCGCGGGTGCGAACTTCCAGGACGACCACACCAGGAACCGGGAAACATCTGGACCGTCGAGAGCTTCGGCCAGGCCACACCTGAACACGGGCACACACCAACACACAGAGGACAAAACTCCGTTGAGATCACCAAGGAATGACCGGCAGCGGCAGCCACGCCGGCGCGGTTTCGATGACGACAACTTCTACGGCAATACCCCCCCCTCACCGTTCGCCGGGTTCGGCGCCACACCGAGCGGGCCCGAGGTCCAGGCAACAGTGAAGTGGTTTAATCCCGACAAAGGGTTCGGCTTCGTTGCTTTGGCCGACGGCTCCGGGGATGTGTTCCTGCACGCCAATGTCTTGCAGGCCTCCGGTCACCAGAGCGTGGGTTCTGGCGCGACGGTCAAGATCCGGATCGGGCAGGGCCAGAAAGGCCGCCAGGTCGAACAGGTGATCTCCGTGGACGAAAGCACCGCTGAGCCGGCGCGCGCCGGCTTCGGACCGCGTGGGCCGCGCACCCCACGAGGCCCGCGCCGGCCGGTCGATCTCAGCTCGGCAGTGGAAATGACCGGAGTGGTGAAGTGGTACAACCCCGAAAAGGGATTCGGTTTCATCACCACTCCGGGCGGCGGGCGGGACGTGTTCGTGCACGCCTCGGCGCTCGAGGTGGCCGGCTTGCCGCCACTCCAGGAGGGCCAGGCCGTTCGCATGAACGTCGTCCAAGGGATCAAAGGCCCGGAGGTCGGCTCGATCAGCCTCGATTAAGTCGACCTCGCACCGGCTGGTGTACGGGCAACACGGTGCGCGATTATGACTTCTGGTTGAATATCGTGGGCATCATTTCATCTGCAGAATAAAAATCCGGTCAGTAGTGCGCGTGCTGCGATCCCGATCGGGGGGCATCTTCGCGTCGTTGGCGACGTGCACGGCGATCGGCACGGGTTCGCAGCCGCGCTGGCAACCGAGCGGTTCGTCATCCAGCTTGGTGATCTGACCGACCATGGTCCGGGGAGCGCGGATGTCCTCAGCCTGATGCTGGCGCGCCTCGCCGTCGGAACCGGCCTTTTTCTGCTCGGCAACCATGAGTTGAAGCTGGCCCGCGCACTCGCCGGCTGCCGCGTCCGGTTGCCGCCGGCCTCGCTCGAAACCGTCGCCGCACTCGATGGCAGCCTGCGCGATCAGGCGCTTGGCGCGATCGCCGTCGCGCCGGCCTGGTTCAGGGCGGGCTGCTCCTTTTTTGTCCATGGCGCCTTCCACCCCGGCATGCTGGCCGGGCCTCCTCCGCCGGCACCGCTCAAAGGGCGCGTCCCGCCTCTCCTCGCCCGGGCGCTCTATGGACAGACGACCGGGCGGACACAGCCCGATGGCTATCCGGAAC
>JBOHMK010000015.1:0-4736 GCA_050730115.1 Acetobacteraceae bacterium | reverse complement strand
GAGGCGGCGGCGGCGACCGCCGATGTGCTGCTCTATGCAGGTCTTTCCGGCATCGACAGCCACGGCATCTCGATGCTGACCGAGTACGACGCCCGCCTCGGCCGCGGCTGGCTCGACCTTGCGGCAGCACCCCGAATCGTCCGCGAATCGCCGGCGTCAGTGCTGATCGATGCCGGCGGCGGCCTCGGCCACTGGCCGGGATCCCTTGCTATGAGCGAAGCGATCATGCGGGCCAAAGCAACGGGCATGGCCGCCAGCGCAGTGCGCAACTCGACCCATTTCGGAGCCTGCGGCTATTACACGAAGATGGCGGCGGAGGCGGGTCTGATCGGCCTCTGCACCACCAGCGCCTCGATGATCCGCGTCGTGCCGACCGGCGGGGCGGAGCCCAGGCTCGGCACCGATCCGTTTTCGTTCGCCGCACCCGGCGCCGATGGCGAACCCTTCCTGCTCGACATGGCGACCACCACGGTCGCCTTCGGCAAAGTCCGGAACAAGCTGACCGAGGGCGAGCCCTGTCCGCCCGGCTGGATCCTGGATGCCGCTGGCCGGGCCACGACCGATCCGGCCGAGGTTGCCGAACGCGGCGGGTTTCTCACCTCGCTCGGCGGCTCGAAGGCCAACGGGAGCCACAAGGGATATGGTCTTGCGGCGATGGTGAATATTTTATCGTCATGCCTTTCCGGGGCTATGCTGATCACAGATCCGAAGCGCCCTGAGCGCACCTTTGGCCCCGAGATCGGACATTTCTGCCTCGCACTCGACCCGGGCCTGTTTCGGGATGCGGCCGATTTTCGCGCCGAGGTCGCAAGCTTCGCGTCTGCCCTCCGCGCTACCAGGCCGCTCGATGCCGCCGAGCCGGTCATGATCGCGGGCGACCCTGAGCGCGCCGCCGCCGAGCGGCGCCGCCGCGACGGCATCCCGATCGCGCCAGGCCTCGCTGCCCGCCTGCAGAAAATTGCCGAGGCTGCGGATGTTCCGTGGTTGCTTTAGGCTCAGCTTGCTTCTTCCATGCCCGGCGCGGCAATGTCGGCCGGCGGCAACAGCTCCCTGAGCTCGCCAAGCCACGGTTCGTAATGGCGCCAGCGCCCGACCGCCCGCTCGTAGATCGGCTGCCGCGCCTGCCAGAGACTGGCAGTCGTCACGGCCCGGCGGTTGCGGTGTGGGGACAGGCAGGCATCGTTCCAGTCGAGCGCGCAGCAGGCGATCAGGCGGCGGGTCGTGGGCTCCGGATCGGCAACGAGGGTTTCATAGTCGAGCTCGATGAACCGTTCCTCCGGCAAAACGGCTCGCCAATGCGCCATCAGCCGCTCGTACTGGCGGTAGAGAAAAACCAGATCGCCGCGGTCCGCGAGGCGAGAGCCGAAGGATGTCACGTAAATGGAGAGACACGTGTCGACGGGATGGCGCCGGCAGTGCACGATCAACGCGCGCGGCAATAGCTGGCGGATGAGGCCGAGATTCTCGTAATTGAGCGGCAGCTTGTCCGTCACTCGCAAAGCGGCAGACGAGATTCCGCGCAAGCCCGCGAGATAATTCGCGCTGATCTGCCGGGCGTACGCAACCGGTTCGTTCTCGCCAAGCGGGCCGCGGTGGAGATCCGCCCAGTAGGTAAGCTCTCCCCCGGCAGCCACCGCCGGATGAGAGGACAGGATTTGCTCGACGAGCGTCGTCCCCGAGCGCGGCATGCCGACGATCAGGATGGGCGTCTCGCTTTGATCGGCAAAATCGGGCCGGTACGAGAGGAAGCCGGCGGGAGAGGCGGCGATCAGCTTCGTCACCCGGTTTGCAAGCCCGCTGCGGTCCAACCGGCAGTTTGCCGCGTCGATCCGGTTCCCGGCGTCGAAGTACTGCATCGCAGTCCCGTATTCGCCGAGATCGTCATGCGCTTTGCCGAGCGCGAAGCAGAGGGCCGTGCGGTGGTCCGGCGGCAGGTTCCTCCGTTCGATGGCTGCTTCCATCCGCGCGATCAGCGGGCGGTCGAGGGGCGTAAACCTTCTGCTCAGGGCGCAGCCGTACCACGCGGTTGACAGACTTGGGTCGAGGGTCGCGGCACGCTCATAGCTTGCCGACGCCTCGGCGAGGCGGCCGGTATCGGCGAGCAGCCCGCCGAGCACGGCGTGGGCCCAGGCGTTGATCGGGTTGCGGAAGAGTACCGCGCGTAACAGTTGCTCGGCGTCCTCGTAGCGGCCTGCGAGCAGTGCGGCACGCGCGGCGCTAATTCTGCCGCCATCGGTATTGCCGAGCGCGACGGTGGCGGCGCGGAAGGCGGTCTCGGCTTCATTCCTCTCGCCCCACCGTAGCGCGAGCTCTCCCAGCCGTACCAGGGCATCGGTCAGCGCCGGCTCCAGCTCCACCGCCTTCCTGTAGGCTCGGATCGCAAGCGGAGCCCGGCCGGTCGCGTCCAGTGCGCGGCCGAGGTCGAGCTGCGCCCGCGCATTGCCGGGTTGCAGCGCAACGGCCTTCCCGAGCGCCGCAAGCGCCGCGCCGCACTGGCCCCAAGCGATGCAGGCATGGCCGTACTCGTGCAAAACCTGCGGATCGGTCGGGTCCAGAGAGGCTGCCTCGCCAAGGGCAGCGAGCGCCTCGGCATGCCGGCTGCTCTTGAGGTGGCTGCGGCCGACATCCAGAAGCCGCTGTGCCTTGCGTTTCTGACCGCGTGTCGGGCCGGCGCGCGTGTCGTCCGTGTGGGGGGCGGTCTCTGCCTCTCCGGTGCGCGAGGCGGCCAGGAACGGGTCAGGCGATCCGGGCTGCTGGTATCGCAGAAGCTCGCCTGCAAGCTGGCCCGCCTCGGTCAGGGTTCCGGGAAGGCCCGATCCCGGCCCCGCCTCGGGTCTCTCTCGTCGTCGTTCCTGCGCTTCCCCTCGCAAACGCAAGCGGCGGCCGGGGGTGCCGGCCGCCGTAGTCATGTCTGGTTCGGCTCGCAGAGTTTGGGCTGTCGGCAGACTTTACACGCGCCGGCGCCGACGCCGGATCAGAAGGCCGAGACCCAGCAAGCCAGTACCGAGAAGCGCCAAGCTGCCAGGCTCGGGAACTGGGGACGGCTTGGCATCGAGCACGCCGGTGTTGGTGAAAACCGACTGGCCTATGTCGCCGCCCGAACAGGCGGACGTACCTGAGGTTCCTTCGCAGCCGTAGGCGAGGATGAAGGAGCCGTTGGCCGCACCGCTCTCGTCGACCGTGATCGGCGTATTGGTGTGACTCAGGCTCACGGGCAGTTCGAACGCATAGAGCGTGTAGCTAGTCGCGGTGCCGAAGCCGTTCGTGCTGTCGTACCCGGACCAGTTGGCGAAACTCTCGGAGCCGCCGGCGTTGAGTCCGAGTGCCGCGAAGGCCGTGCCGGAGTTGAAGGTGGTTGTGTTGCTGCTGAGACCGTACGTGCCGCCCGTCGCTAGTGAGCATGCGCTCGGCGTGGTGCAGCCCGAGTAACTTATCGTCGGGGTGCCATTGCCGTTCAGAACCCCGACGACGATCAACAGCGGATTGTTCATCGTGTGGTTGCCCGCCACGCCGACACCGAACGCCCCGAGGTTGGTGATTACGTTCGGATCACCGCCTGCAGGGCTGGTCGCAGTCGTAGACTGCTGAACGAACAGCTGGGGATCGCTGGTGACGACGGTTGCGCGCGCCGCGGGAGCGGCAGCCGCGATGAGAAGCGCGCCGAGCGCCGTCGCTCCGAGCAACCCGGCGATCCGACGAGAACCTAAACCCATGATGTGCACTCTCCTCGCGCAAAGGCTCCGGCCTCGATGCGGCCCGCGAGCTGGTCAAACTCTGCTCCGGCGGCTCGGCATTTCCTTTGGTCATCGCCGTCACCACCGTCCGCTACATCATCAAAGCAAAAAGCGTGCCAGAATCAGGAAACGAGGGAAAGCAATGCGTTAGCGAGGCCGCGCCGGACGATCGTGGCTTCAACTGTAAAAGATTCCGACGGTTCCGGGGTCGCGGGGGATGCATCCTGAGAATCCGGGCCGGCATCGGCCGCCGGCCCGTTCCGGGGCGGGCGCGCAAGTCATTGATTCGTATCGCAGCAGTGGCGACCGGCCCGCCTGCGGGCGCGGGCCAGCCGGGCCGAATGGGCGGCGCGGTGCCGATTTGGCTGGCTTCAAGTGTAAAGTTTTCCGACAGCGGCCACCCAACGCCGGGCGCGGGGCATTCCGGGGCGCAGGATGCGCCTGGCCGGGCCGCATTCTCCACTGCCGTCGCGCCGGACGCTTCTGGCGGGATCGGCGACACTCCGCGGCCGGCCCGCCATCGCGCGCCGGTTGCAATTTCGGCCCGCTCAGGCGGCTCGGCACGGCAACCCGCCAACGGCATTTCGCCCGCCGCGAACCGGCGCAACTCGGCCGCCGGCGATCGTGTCCCGCTCATCCAGGCGCTTCGGAAGTGCGTGGCGCGGACGCGATCAGGCCTGCTCTAATAGCTGCGATTTAGTCTGACAAACAGCGTTGGTTTTCGCAGACTGGAGCCGGTGGGCGAGGCGCGGTTCTCGACAACGCCAGAATAGCGGTGCTCCTTGCCGTCCTGCTTGCGAATCGTCGCACGCAAAAACATCGCGACGAATACTTGTCGACAGAACCGAGTCGCTGAAAACAGCCTACGTCTTCACTACAGCCGTCTTCAGAATACCAATTCACCTGGAGCAAACGCGTGCTCTGCCAAAATCCTCCACTGCTGCCCCGAATCGTCGAAGTTCGGTTAGGTGCCGGCTCTCCTCGCCTTGAGCAGCGCAACCG
>JBOHMK010000014.1:0-1505 GCA_050730115.1 Acetobacteraceae bacterium | reverse complement strand
GATCAGGACAGGGCGGCGCGCGCATATTGCGCCGGCCCGACCAGCACCACCCCCAGTGCCTTGGCAGCGCGCATCGGCCATGCCGGATCGGCGAGCAGCGCGCGGGCGAGCAGCACGAGGTCGGCCCGGCCATTGGCCACGATCTCGGCGGCATGATCGGGCACCCGGATCATTCCGACCGCGCCGGTTGCAATCCCGGCCTCGCGGCGGATTCGCTCCGCGAACGGCACCTGATAGCCGGGATGCACCGGCACCGCCTGCGCCGGGGAATTGCCGCCCGAGGAGCAGTCCACCAGATCGACATCGCCGCGCCCGGCCAGCCGCCTGGCGACTGCCACCGCATCATCCGGCGTGAACCCGCCCGTGGCCCAGTCTGAACAGGAAATACGCACGAACAGCGGCAGTTCTGCTGGCCAGGTGCTGCGCACCGCGTCGACCGTCTCCATCAGGAACCGCGACCGGCCGGCGAGGTCTCCGCCATAGGCATCGTTGCGATGATTGGCGAGTGGGGACAGGAAGGAGCTGAGCAGGTAGCCGTGCGCGGCGTGGATCTCTACCACCTCGAACCCCGCGTCGCGCGCCATCCGCGCACTCGCTGCGAACTGGCCCGCAATCTCGGCGATGCCCGCCGGGCTCAGTGCCTCGGGCACGTTGTACCCCGCATCGAAGGCAACCGCGCTCGGGCCGACGCCGATCCAGCCGCCATTCTCCGGACGGATCGGCTTGCCGCCTTCCCAAGGGCGCGCGACACTGGCCTTGCGCCCGGCGTGAGCGAGCTGGATGCCGGGCACCGCGCCCCCCCGGCGGATGAGTCCGGCAACGCGCTGCAGAAAGTCGGCGTGTTCCTGCTTCCAGAGGCCAAGGCAATGAGCCGTGATCCGGCCGCGCGGCGAAACGTGCGTCGCCTCGGTGAAGACGATGCCGGCGCCTCCCATCGCCTTCGCGCCGAGATGCTGCAGGTGCCAGTCGTCGCCCAGCCCGTCGATCGCACTGTACTGGCACATCGGCGAGACCACGATCCGATTGCGTGCCGTGATCGAGCGGAAGCTGATCGGCTGAAAGAGTAGCGGCGTCGCGGCCATTGCAGTGGAGACCTTCGCAAGCTGGGGAATGCTGCGTTGCCGATAGGGTGCGGCCCAACACTTGGCAAGGCCGGACGCCACTGCCAGTCTCTCCGGCTGGGCACGGGAGAAAGCCTGCAATGCGGCTCGCCGGCAAGGTCGCGATCGTCACCGGGGCAGCGCGTGGCTTCGGCGAAGGCATCGCGCGCCGCTTCGCAGCCGAAGGTGCGCGCCTGGTGCTCGCGGATCTCGAGGCCGGCGCCGTTCAGCGCCTGGCCGCCGAATTCGGCGCGCAGGCGGTGCCACTTGCCGCCGATGTGAGCAGAAAAAACGATGTCGCGGCGATGGTTGACGAGGCAGTGAGCCGCTTCGGCGGGCTTGACATCGTCGTCAACAATGCCGGCACCACGCATCGGAACCTGCCGATGCTCGAGGTGGACGAGG
>JBOHMK010000013.1:0-2168 GCA_050730115.1 Acetobacteraceae bacterium | reverse complement strand
GCATAGGAGACAACCAGCGCCGTCACGTGGTCCTGGGTAATCAGGCGCAAGGCGGTGCTCTGCGCGACCGAGGGACTGCCCTGATCGTCCGAATAGATCACCTCGACCTTTGCTCCGCCGAGCCTGGGAAGGCCGGCGTCCGCCGCGAGAAGTGCAGGTTTCAGCTCCGGCGTGGGATCATTGATAATTCTTACGGCAAGCTCGATGGCATGCTTCATCGCCAGGCCTTGCGCGGCGGAATTCCCGGTAAGTGGCAGGATGCAACCGATCCGCACGATTTCGGCCGCTCGGGCGAGGGAGGGCAAAGCCATCAGCGCCGGTAAGGCCAGCGCGCCACGCCGTGTGATCGCCATGTATTTTCCCCTCGATTTTGCAGTCCTCAGGAACCGGTCGCACAGCCGTATGCCAGGAGCATCATCGAAGCAAGACCTTGAGTGAAGTCCCGGTGGAGCGGAGCGAGCCCTGCCTCAGGGTGATTTTGCCGCCGCTATCTGCCATGAATGGATATTCTCATGCCGCGGCGACCGGCGAAGCGTCAGAAGCTGCCCCGAACGCGGGAGCGGCAGCCACGAGTGCGCGGCGCGTAAGGCGCGCTCGCGCTGCTGGCAATGACTGCGCGAGGGGTGATGATGAGGCAGCGTGGAGGGCTGGAAATGCGAAGTTTCATGGAATCGGTGGGCTAGATTCGCCTCTCCTGCAGGGGCTTCTCCGGCAGGGGCGTCTGGTCGGGTGAGAGCGGAGGCGGCAACAGGGCGAGATAGCTGCTTGCCTCGGAGAGGCCCTGCGCGGCGGCGCATTCGAGCCAGCGGCGCGCCCGCGGCGAACATGGCACCGACATGGCCGCGCCGCGTGGCCTTCTGGCAAAGGCGAAGCGCCTCCTGGTGCTGGCGTGGCCCGCCCTGGCCGTTGACAAACATCTCCGCCAGCGCGACCTCCGCTTCGGCGAGCCCGGGCTCGGCCGCGCGCGCGATCCACGAGCGGCCGGCCACCGCATCGGCCTCGACCCCGCGCCCCTCGACCATCATCCGCCCGTACCAGTACTGGGCGTTCACCACCCCATCGGCGGCGCGGCGCATCCAGGCGAGTGCGGCCCGTTCGTTACGTTCGACGCCGAGCCCTTCGGCGAGGCAGACCCCGAAGTTGAAGGCGCCGACCAGATCTCCCGAGTTCGCCACCGATTCGAACCATTCCCGCGTCCGCGTGACGTCATCCGATTCCCCCGCGCCCTGCCGTACCTCAATCTGCTTCGATTGGGACAGGCGCGGGAGTGGCATGGCGGACGTCTTGCGGATCGAGATGACGTTGCTGTTGCAACCAGAACTGGCGGTAGATCGCACAGCGCTCCAGGAGCACACGATGCGGTGCAATGTCCAGCATCTGCCCCTGATGCATGACCACGATCAGGTCGCAACCGGTGAGCGAGGACATGCGGTGCGTGATCAACACCATCGTTCGTCCCTTGCCGATGCGCAGCAGATTGGCGTTCACCAGCGCTTCGCTCTCCAGGTCGAGCGGGCTGGTCGCCTCGTCGAGGATCAGAAACCTTGGGTCGGGGACGAGGGCACGGGCGATTGCCAGCCGCTAACGCTGCCCGCCGGAAAGATTGACTGATCCTTCCTGGATGAAGGTCTCATAGCCAGTCGGCATCTGCTCGATGAACTCCTCCGCCCCGGCCAGCCGCGCCGCGCGGACCGCGTCCTCGAGCGTGAGCCCGGGCCGGCGACGATGTTGTCACGGGCGGTGCCGCGGAACAGGAAGTTGTCCTGCAGGAAGAGCCCTGGCTGCGGCGCAGATAGCGGAGGTTGATCTCGCGGAGATCATTTCCGTCGAGCTTCATGAAGCCCGAATAATCGCGGTTGATCCCTTGCGGGATTCGGGTGATCGTCGATTTGCCGGACCCGGATTTAGGGACTGTTGATAAATAATCGAATCGCGCGCGATTTCTGCATTTTGGGGATTCCGGCGCGAGCGAACGGCGGCCTAGACTCGCCGAGTGATCGATGAAGCGGCTATCACGATGCGCTACACGGCTCTCGCCCCAGTTCTGGATGAGCGCGGGCGGCGGCGGTTTGCGGCGGTGCAAGCACGGACTGCCGGGCGCGGCGGTGTATTGGCCCTGACGCGGATCACCGGCCTGGCGCGGAGCACGATTGATCGCGGATTGCGGG
>JBOHMK010000012.1:0-8825 GCA_050730115.1 Acetobacteraceae bacterium | reverse complement strand
TTGGAATCCCTTCTGTTGAAGTTCGGGGGTCTGGGGCCTCAGGCCCCCCAAGGTCCCATTGGGGGTCAAGGGCGGAGCCCTTGCCTCGGTTTTTCAGCAAGCTCCTAGCGCATATTCCGTTCGAGTCGAATCAAAGACGCCATTGCGAGTGGCCCCGCAGGGCGTACGAAGCAGTGCGGCGCCGTCGGCGCAGGTCTGAATTGCTTCGTTTCGCTCGCAATGACGGCTCAACTCGAGCGGAATCTGCGCTAACCAGTCGCGCAGGGTCATGGAAGGTCGCGATGGAATACCGTTCCCGGCCGCTCGTGTCGATGACGCGATGCCTGGTGGAGCGGAAGCGGTCATTTGACCGATTGCTGCTCACGAATCGCACGTCACGCCGCGCTGTTGATGCGATCGCGGTGACACGCACAACAACGACGCTTGCTCTCTGCTGCCAATTCCGCTAACCACGGCGCCGGGCCACGCCCCCCCACCGGGGCGCTTCTCTTCTGGAAGGGAGAGCCGAGATGGCAGTTGCCACCACGCGACCGGAGATTCTTCCGGCCAACCCCCGCTTTTCTTCCGGTCCTTGTGCCAAGCGCCCAGGCTACCGACTGGCTGCTCTGGACGGTGTGCTGCTCGGCCGGAGCCACCGTGCCAAATCGCCGAAGGCACGTCTCCTCGAAGTGATCGAGCGCTCGCAGAGGCTCCTCGGCATGCCCCGGGAGTGGAAGCTTGGCATTGTGCCCGGCTCCGACACCGGCGCGGTGGAGATGGCGCTGTGGTCGCTGCTCGGGTCCCGCGGCGTTGATGTGCTTGCGTTCGAGAGCTTTTCCTCAGGCTGGGCGACCGACGTGATCAGAGAGCTCCGGCTGCCCAATGCGCGCGTTCTTGAAGCACCGTACGGCCGTCTGCCCGATCTCACCGGGGTCGACTTCTCGCACGACGTCGTACTCGCTTGGAACGGCACCACATCCGGCGTTCGCATACCGGACGGAGCATGGATCCCTGAGCAACGCCAAGGCCTCGTCATTGCCGATGCCACTTCAGCCGCCTTCGCCATGGATCTCCCCTGGGAGAAACTCGATGTCGTGACGTGGTCCTGGCAGAAGGTGCTCGGCGGCGAAGCCGGCCATGGCATGCTGGCGCTTTCGCCGCGCGCCATTCAGCGCCTCGAGCACCACGTCCCCGCCTGGCCGATACCGAAAGTCTTTCGCCTGACCAAAGCGGGAAAGCTGATCGAAGGAATTTTCAAGGGCGAGACCATCAACACGCCGAGTTTGCTCGCAGTCGAAGACGCGCTCGATAGCTTGCGCTGGGCGGAAGCGATCGGCGGGCTGCCGGCACTGATCGCGCGCAGCGAAGCGAATCTCACCGCCGTCTCCGAATGGGTCTCCCGTACGCCCTGGGTCGAGTTCCTGGCCGAGAGGCCGGAATGGCGCTCTCCGACTTCGATCTGCCTCAGGATCGCACCCTCCGCCTTGCCGCGGGAGGGCCAGGCGGAGGCCGCAAAAAGAATTGCCGCTCTGCTCGAATCCGAAGCCGTTGCCTACGATATCGGCGCCTACCGCGAGGCGCCGCCGGGCCTTCGTATCTGGGGCGGAGCGACGGTCGAGACCGCCGATATCGAGGCTCTCCTGCCCTGGCTCGACTGGGCGTTCGCATCACTTGCCGCCGAAGTGCGGCCGGTGCGCGCGGCGGAATGATGCCGATGCCCAGAATTCTCGTCGCCGATAAGCTGTCTCCGGCTGCGCTCGCCGTGTTCCGCGCGCGCGGGATCGACGCCGATTTCCGCCCCGGCCTGAAGCCGCCCGAGCTCCGCGGTATGATCGCGCCTTATGACGGGCTGGCAGTGCGCTCGGCAACCAAAGTGACCCGCGAGCTCCTGGAAGCAGCACCGAATCTCAAGGTCATCGGCCGTGCCGGCATCGGTGTGGACAACGTAGACGTGACCTCGGCGACCGCGCGCGGTGTCGTCGTCATGAACACGCCACACGGCAACGCCATCACGACTGCGGAGCATACGATTGCCATGATGATGGCGCTTGCCCGCCAGATTCCCGAAGCCTCCGCCTCCACAAGGTCCGGGAAATGGGAGAAGAGCCGCTTCCTTGGCATGGAGCTGTTCGGAAAGGCGCTCGGCCTGATCGGCTGCGGCAATATCGGCTCGATCGTCGCCGAGCGCGCGATCGGCCTCAAGATGAGGGTGATCGCCTACGATCCATACCTCACGGAGGCGCGTGCGTTGGCCCTCGGCGTAGAAAAGTTACCGCTCGCCGAACTCCTCTCGCGCGCCGATATCGTCACCCTGCACACCCCGCTCACCGATCAGACTCGCGATATTCTTTCTGCCGACGCAATCTCTTCGATGAAAAAGGGCGTCCGCATCATCAATTGTGCGCGCGGTGGGCTCGTCGACGAGAGAGCGCTGGCCGAAGCGATTCGTTCAGGCCACGTCGCCGGCGCCGCGCTCGACGTCTTTGCCACCGAACCACCCGGCGAAAACCCGCTGTTCGCGCTGGCAAATGTTGTTTGCACGCCTCACCTCGGCGCGGCAACCGAAGAGGCGCAGGAGAAGGTTGGCATCCAGGTCGCGGAACAGATGAGCGACTTCCTGCAGAGCGGCGCCGTGGTCAACGCCATCAACATGTCGTCGGTCTCGGCCGAAGAAGCGCCGCGCCTTCGCCCCTATATGGAACTTTGCCGCCTCCTCGGCGGCTTCGCAGGGCAGCTGACGCATGCGCGCGAAGGCGTGATCCGGGGCGTCACGCTCGAATATGAAGGTGCAGTCGCTTCCCTGAACCTCAAGCCGCTGTCCGCGGCTGCCCTCGCCGGCCTGCTCGGGCCGATCCTCGAAGGCGTCAACATGGTGAACGCACCGGCTCTTGCGCAGACTCGCGGCATCGCGATTTCGGAGATCACGCACGAACGCCCGGGCGAGTACCAAACGCTGGTCACGCTCTCCGTCACCACCGACCAACAGGCGCGTGCCGTTTCGGGAACGCTGTTCGCCAACGGCCGGCCGCGTATCGTTGCCGTCAAGGGCATCCCGATCGAGGCGGATTTCTCCCGCCACATGATCTACGTGACGAACCAGGACCGTCCGGGCTTCATCGGCCGCTTCGGCGCAACCCTCGCAGATGCCGGCATCAATATCGCGACCTTCCATCTCGGTCGCTCGGCCCCGGGCGGCGATGCGATCTGCCTGGTCGCCGTGGACCAACCGGTCACCGGAGAGGTGCTGGCGGCGATCCGTTCCCTCCCCCTCGTCGTTCAGGCCACACCGCTCGGTTTCTGAGCGTACCCGGCCACAGAACCTCCCTGGCCGCCGCCGCAGATCCTCTGCGTGACCAAAATGATCGCCCCGGTTAAGATGGACTTCCGGCCGAGACCGCAAGGAGAACCAGATGTCCTGCATGATCGCCGTCCTCCCGGGTGGTATTCCCGAGATCTTCCCCGCTCCGATCGAACTCATGCGCGCGTTGGAAGCCGAAGGGCTCCGGGCGATGACGGCAACGATCGATCTCCCGCTGGGCGCGCCCGAGGTTCAACAATATATCGGGAGTGCACTTAAGCCCGACCGGTCACCGTTCCATCTAACCACCCTGGCGCCGCAACTCGCACCAAGCCTGGAAGCCAGGTGGCGTGGCGCGTTCTTCGCACCCTTCGGAATAGGGGACGTCCTCGGCACCGTCGAAGGCGACCCCGGCAAGCCACCGTTCGTGAGCTTGACGGTCAAGGCGCGGCTGCTGGTTGGCGGTGAGGAGCATGTCGCCGTGGAATGGGAGGTCATCGGCACCCAGATCACCACGCTCAACAAGGCCGCCCTCATCAGGAGCGTGAGAATCCTGAACCACGGCCCGCACGAACCCTCCGAGATCCGCCGTTGTGTCGCCCTGCATGCACCCCAGCGCGTCTTCGGCGAGCCGAGGGCAATCGTTGCGATGCAGTGCGGTGTCGCCGCTGCCTGCCTGATCGAGGCGATCTGCTGACATGGTCCGGTTTCCGTGGACCAGCATCTTCAGGCCTCTGCCACCATAACCTGCGGCCGCTGCGGCGGATCGAGCCCGGCGGGATCCCGTTTCTGCATCGATTGCGGGGCGCCGCTACGCCTCGTCTGCGCCCATTGCCGCAACTTGAACGAGGCCACCGCCCGCTTTTGCGCGGCGTGCGGTTCGAGGTTGGGCACTGCTTCCGAAACAACGAGCGCCTTGCCAACTGTCACGCGCACACTCCGCGAACGCAAGCTGGTGACCATCATGTTCGTCGACATGGTGGAATCGCTGGCCGCGATCCGAAATTCGGATCCGGAAGAGGCCCACGAAATCTTCGCCGGCGCGCTGGCGGTGATGACGGATGCCATCCATGCCTCCGGCGGGGTGGTCACCCGTGCCCTCGGCGACGGTGTCATGGCCGTCTTCGGCGCCCCGGCAGCACAGGAAGACCACGCCGCCCGTGCCTGCCATGCTGCCATCGATTTGCATGCGCGCCTGGCCAGCGGCTATCCGGTCAGCTCCATCACTCCGGTTCGGATCGGCATCCACTCCGGCGAGGTCGCGCTTGGCGGCTCGCCGAACGACTTCGCCGTTGACTACGACGCAACCGGAGCCGTGGTTCACATCGCCGCGCGCCTGCAAAGCTTTGCCCCGCCAGGTGGGACCGCGCTCACCGCCGCCACCCGAGCCTTCCTCACGGAAGACCTGGCAACCGAACCGATCGGCCCCTTGAAGCTGAAAGGCCTCGAGGAACCGGTCGATGCCTTTGTGCTGGCCCCGGCAAGTCAAAATCAGCCTCGCCCGCTGCGGTTTGCCGCTGATGAATTCATCGGACGGACCGCGGCGATTGAGGTGCTCGAAGCGGCGTGTCGCTCGGCAATGGCGGGCCGCGGTCTGCTGGTTGGAATTTCCGGCGAGGCGGGTGTCGGGAAAACGTCCCTCATCAACCGCTTCCTCTGGCGGCACGATGGCTCGTTGAAAATTGCGGTGAGTGCGGCCGAACGCTACGGCCGCGCGGCTCCGCTGCAGCCGGTACGCAACATCCTGATCGGCCTCTTTACACCCGCGGCTGCCGCTACCGCCGCCCCGGGATCTGGACGAAGCGAACAGGTGCCGACGTTTCCCGATTCACTTTCCGCCCGGCATCGCCTGGCTTTGCAGGAACTCATGGACCCGGCCGGCCCGGGGTCGGCACGAAGCGGTCTGCCGCCCAGAGAATGGCGGGATCTGATCGCTTCTGCGATCTCTGAAGCGTTGCTGAAGGAGAGCGAGCGCTCGCCTCTTCTGATCGCGATCGAAGACCTGCAGCGCGCCGATTCGGCAACCATCGATCTGATCGCCACGCTGGCGGGCGTCGCCCCTCTGGGACACCTCCTGATCCTGGTTTCGTTCCGGCGCGACTTCAAGCACAACTGGAGCGGCAAAGCCGGATACACGGAGCTCGAGCTTGACCGTCTCACGGTCGCGGAAACGAAGCTCCTGATCAGGCGATTGATCGGCGATGCCGCAATTCCCTCACTGGAAAAGCGCATTCTCGACCGGATCGGAGGTAACCCGCTCTTCCTCCGTGAAACCGCACGCACCCTGATTGAAGAAGGCATCGTCGGCGGACCGCCCGGCGCTCGAATCCTTCTGAAGGAGGGCTGGCACCTCTCGGTGCCGCTTTCGGTGTCCGGTACGATCGCCGAACGCATCGACCGGCTGCCCGCCCGTGCCAAGGACGTGCTGCTGGTCGCCAGCGTCCTCGGCGTCGAGTTCTCGCCCCTGATCCTCTCGATGATCGTCGATTCCCCGGCGGAGGCGATCCGGAGCGAAATCGAAACGCTCGAGAGGGCGGAATTCGTCCGCCGCCTCGGCCCCGCCCAAGGGGAGCGCTACACGTTGGCTCACGACCTCTTTCAAGAGGTCGCCTACGCCATGCTTCTGAAGCGGCGGCGCCAGACTCTGCACGGAGCCGCCTTCCGCGCCCTGAAGGGTGACGCTGCGGCGGATAATCCGCGACCGACGGAGCGACTCGCGCACCATGCCTTCAACGGGGAACTTTGGGACGCCGCGGTCACTTACTGCCGCGAGGCCGGGCGCCGGGCCGCCGAGCGCTTTTCGCTCCAGGAAGCCGCCGCTCACCTCGAGAACGCGATCACCGCTCTCGCGCGCACGGACATCGAAGGGAGGCGCCTCCGAGAGGCGATCGACATCAGGCTCGAGGCCAGGCTCGCCTATCTGCCGCTCCTCAGGCTCGAGCGGATCGAGGAGCTGCTGGTGGAGGCGGAGACGGCAGCGCAACGACTTGCCGATCGCGCTCGTCTGGCGCAGATCATCGGTTTCCTCGCCGGCCTCGCGTATCTCAGGGAGAGCCCTGAACAATGCATCAGGCTGTGCCGGCGCGCGATCGGCATTGCCGCCCGCTATCCGGGCGGGAGCCTCGAGATCACCCCTCATTTCCACCTTGCCCAAGCTCAGTACGCGCTCGGAAAATGCCGGCAGACGATCGAGACGCTGCAACGCATTCCATCCGGCTCCGACCCGAGCCTGTCCGCTTCATCCTCCGGCCTGCCGGGCCGCCCGGCGGTGATGGCTTCCTACTGGATCGCCATTTCGAAGGCCGAAATCGGCTCGTTCGACGAAGCCCAATCGATCGCGAGCCGGATGCTGGCCTTCGAACCGGGATTGACGCCTTTCGAATACGTTTACGCAGAGACGGCTGTCGGCTTCGTGCTGATGGTCCGCGGCGATTACTATCCGGCGCTCGGCGCCAGCGAACGTGCGCTCGAGGCGCTCGACCGCGGTGACGCTCCGTTCATGGTCCCGGTCGTCGCCTCCCAGGTGGGATGGCTGCTGGCAGCCGTGGGCAAAGCCCATGAGGGGGCGGCACTCGCCAGGCGCGCCGTGCGCGCCATGGAGGATGTCGGCATCTATTCCGGCCGGTCGCGCTGGTTTGCCCGCCTGGCGGAGGCCTTGCTCCTTTCAGGACAGTTCGAAGAAGCCTTCGAACAGGCAGAGCTCGCTTTCAAGGTCGCCGAACACGCCGGCGAGTACGGCTATCTCTGCTCGGCGTTGCGCCTGAGAAGCAGGATCGGCGTCGAACTGGGACATGCGGCCGAGCAGGCACGTGCCGATCTCGCCCGGGCTATCGTCATTGCCCGGAAGCTCGCCCTTGGCCCGACAGTCGCGAAGTGCCATTTCGAGCGCGGCACCCTGGAGATGCGGCTCGGACAAGCGACCGCCGCGCGCCGTAGCTTGCTCGCCGCGCGCAACGCCTTCTGCCGCTACCAGATGTCATCCTGGGCGACCAGAACCGAGCAAAAGCTTTGAGGAACCGGGCTTCCTGCCAACGCGATTGCGGGCCCGCTCGCCGCCGCTCGTCCAAGATCCATATCCCCTTTGGCGGGAACTTTGAGCGGACCGGCAATGCCATGACATTGATCGGGAAAATCAAGCGAGGTCATGATGGCATCGAGCCATCACGCCCGCGGCCAAAGCTCCCTCTGGAGCAGCACGTGAGGTTCCGGTAACGATCGAGAAGCGATGGTGAGTACAGCAGCCCGCCCGCGTTACGCCGGTGTCTTTCCGGTCGTGCCGACCACCTTCGACGAGGCGGGCGCGCTCGACCTGGAAAGTCAGCGCCGTGCCATCGATTTCATGATCGATGCCGGCTCCGATGGCCTCACCATCCTCGCCAACTACTCCGAGCAGTTCGTGCTGACCGATGCCGAGCGCGAGCATCTCACCGGGGCCATCCTCGATCATGTGGCCGGCCGGGTGTCGGTGATCGTCACCACCACTCACTTCAGTACTCGCGTGGCGGCGGAGCGCAGCCGGGCGGCAAAAGTGGCCGGGGCAGCGATGGTGATGCTGATGCCACCCTATCACGGCGCCACCATCCGCGTAACCGAACAGCAGGTCTTCGACTTCTTCCGCGCGGTCGCCGAGGCCGCCGGGATCCCGATCATGATCCAGGACGCACCGGTCGCCGGCACACCACTTCCCGCGCCAGTGCTCTCCCGCATGGCGCGCGAGATCGCCTCGGTCGCATACTTCAAGATCGAAACGGCGGGCGCCGCCGGGAAGCTCGAGGAACTGATCCGCCTCGCCGGCGATGCCATTGACGGCCCCTGGGACGGCGAAGAAGGCATCACGCTCATCGCCGACCTCGAGGCCGGCGCCACCGGCAGCGTGACCAGTGGCGCTTATCCGGATGCGTTCCGCCGGATCTTCGATGCCTGGCGCGCCGGCAATCGCGCCGAAGCCGCCGCCCTCTACGATCGCTGGCTGCCGTTGATCAACTACGAGAACCGCCAATGCGGGCTGCTCGCCTGCAAGGCGCTGATGAAGGCAGGCGGCATCATCGCCTGCGAGGCACCGCGTGCGCCCCTTCTCCCGTTGCACCCGGCAACTCGTGCCGCCCTGATCGCGAT
Source organism: Acetobacteraceae bacterium (assembly GCA_050730115.1). Classification (GTDB taxonomy): domain Bacteria; phylum Pseudomonadota; class Alphaproteobacteria; order Acetobacterales; family Acetobacteraceae; genus JAKAWQ01. Next base: position 433 of record JBOHMK010000012.1, on the reverse strand, counting down.
CGCCCGCCGTCTTGATGCGATGGTGCTCCGCTGGGCCGGATAGACGCGCTCCTCCGCCTCACATCGTGGCGCCGATAACCCAGGGTGCAAATTCCGAGCTGCCGAAGTCGTAGGTCTCGCTCTTGGTTTTTTGGCCGGAGGCCACACGCAGGATGAGATCGAAGATGCGCTCTCCGCACTGCTCGACCGTCTCATCGCCATCGAGGATCGGGCCGCAGTTCAGGTCCATGTCCTCTGCCATGCGCTGATACATCGGCGTGTTGGTGGCAAGCTTGATCGAAGGCGCAGGCTTGCACCCGAACACGCTGCCGCGCCCGGTCGTGAAACAGACGAGGTTGGCACCTCCCGCGACTTGCCCGGTCGCCGCCACCGGATCGAAGCCCGGCGTATCCATGAAAACGAAGCCCTGCCGGCTCGGTGCCTCGGCATAGCG
>JBOHMK010000011.1:0-2842 GCA_050730115.1 Acetobacteraceae bacterium | reverse complement strand
GAGGAGCGTGAGCGCGTCTCTTCACGCGCGAGGCGCGACGAAGCAATCTCGGCCCCGCCAGGACTCCCACAAACCGCCACCGCAAAGCCGCCGATCATCAGCGCTCCCTGCGCCAGTTTCTTTTTAGGCTGCCGCCGACGCGCGTCGCGCCGAGCGAGACCGCGCCAGGCGCGCTCCCGGAGAGAAGGCGGTAGACATTTCCCGTCACCGTCACGTTGGTGGTGCCGAGGTCCGTCACCGTGTCGCCGAACGGCGTGCCGTCAGACCTGAAATCCACCGCGGCGCTACCGTTGTTATGCCCGGCCGTCGCGGTATTGATGCCGATCTGAATGCCGGTCGCGTTCGTCTGGCCGGGTGCGAGCGCGCTACCCGGGCTGCCGAAGCAGCCGCGGGGCCAATTACGAGCTTTCTTGGCGACAGTCGCCTCTCCCTCTGGGAGAGGGGCCGGGGGTGCCTTGTGTATCGCCCGAACGTCAGGCCACCGTAAGCGCGGGCTCCAGGGCGGCGTCGACCGCCTCGCCCAGCCGCTCGACGATCATGTCGATGCCGCCGGCGTCGATGATGTAGGGGGGTGCCACGATGACATGGTTGCCGTTGGTGCCGTCGATCGTGCCACCCATCGGATAGATCGCGAGGCCACGGGCCAACGCCTCGTTCTTGACCCGCTCATGGACCTTGAGCGAAGCGGGGAAAGGCGCACGGCTGGTACGGTCACGCACGAATTCGAGCGCCTGGAACAACCCGCGCCCGCGGATCTCGCCGACATGCGGATGATTGCCGAAGCGCTGGGTGAGCCCCGCCTGGAGCCGGGTTCCCATGGCACGCACGTTGGCGAGCAGGCCGTCCTCGGCCATCACCCGCTGCACCGCGAGTGCCGCGGCGCAGGCGACTGGGTGCGCCTGGTAAGTGTGGCCATGCACGAAGCTGCCGGAGCCGTGGCGCAGCGTCTCGACGATCTTGCCGCCGATCAGGATGCCCCCGATCGGCTGGTAGCCACCACCGAGACCTTTCGCGATCACCTGGATGTCGGGGGCGACGCCCTCCTGCTCCCAGGCGTGCATGCTGCCGGTGCGGCCCAGCCCGCACATCACCTCATCCAGAATCAGGAGCGCACCATGCCGGTCACAGGCCTCGCGGACCCGGCGGAAATATCCTGAAACGGCGGGCACGCAGCCGGCAGTCGCGCCAACCACCGGCTCCGCGCAGAAGGCGATGACGGTGCCTGGGCCCAGGCGCTGGAACTCGGCTTCGAGTTCGGCGACGAGGCGATCCACGTATGCGGAGTCGGTCTCGTCCCGCGCCTGGAAGCGATAGGCGAAGCAGGGCGAGACGTGGCTGAAGGCGGGCGCCAGCAGCGGTTCGTAGAGGGCGCGCCGGGCCATGTTCCCGCCGGCGGCCAGGGCGCCCAGGGTATTGCCATGGTAGCTCTGGCGCCTGGCGATGATGTGGGTGCGCCGCGGTTCGCCGCGTTCGACGAAGTATTGCCGGGCGAGCTTGAGCGCCGCCTCCATTCCCTCGGAGCCGGAGGAGACGAAGAACGCGTGGGTCAGTCCGCCGGGCTCGCCGGCCAGCAACTCGGCCGCCAGATCCTCGGCCGGATGGGAGGCAAAGAGCCAAGTATGGGCGTAGGCGACACGCCGTGACTGCTCGGCGATGGCGGCAATCACGCGCGGCTCGCCGTGACCGAGGCAGGCGACCGCGGCGCCGCCTGACCCGTCGATCACCTCCTGGCCGGAGGCGAGCCGGAGCCAGATGCCGTGCCCGCTTTCGACCATCGGGGGCGGGGCAGCGACGGAGCGATGCAGGAGATGAGTCACGGCGAGCGCCTCAGGCGGTTGAGTCCTCAAGGGTGCGCACGGCAATGCTGCTCCATCAAGCCCTCGCCTGGTCGTTCACCTTGAGCGCCGGCAAGAGAGTTGCCATCTGGAACGGGCGGTTCATGCTCCGTACTATGAGGTCCGGCCATGTTCGCCTCGCTCACGCTCACGCCGGCGCGCCGGAGCCTGGCGGCGATGCTCGCCGCGCTCGCTCTTTCCCTGGCGCTCCCGTTCGGTGCTGCTGCCCAGCCGATGCCGGGCAGCTTCGCGCCACTGGTTCGCCAGGTGCTCCCAGCCGTCGTCAACATCGCCGCCACTTCCGTCGTCAGCAACAACAGCGATATCGCAAGCCTGCTGCCGCCGGCACTGCGCGGCACGCCATTCGAAAAAGAGTTCCTTCGCCACTTCGGCACCACCGAGCAGGTGCGCGCCATCGGCTCGGGCTACGTGATTGCAGCCGACGGGGTGATCGCCACCAACAACCATGTGATCCGCAACGCCAGCCGCATCTTGGTCTCATTTCAAAACGGCCGCACCCTCCGGGCCCGGATCATTGGGGCTGATCCGCTGACCGACATCGCGGTGCTGAAGGTGGATGCCGGCCGGGACCTGCCGTTCGTCCGGTTCGGCGATTCGAATGCGGTCCAGGTGGGGGATTGGGTCCTGGCCGCGGGCGACCCGTTCGGCCTCGGCGGCACGGTGACCGCCGGCATCGTCTCGGCCAAGGACCGCGAGATCGGTGACGGGCCGTTCGACCGCTTCCTGCAGATTGACGCGCCGATCAATCCGGGCAATTCGGGGGGCCCGCTGTTCAACCTCAAGGGCGAGGTGATCGGCATGAACACGGCGATCGTGGCCCCGGGGGGCGGCTCGGTCGGGATCGGGTTCGCGATTCCGAGCGAGATCGTGAGCCGGATCGTTGGCGAGTTGCGCGCGCGCGGGCATGTTCGCCGCGGCTGGCTCGGCGTCGCGATCAGTGGCCTTGCCGGTGCAAACGGGGCGGTGCGCGGAGTTGTCATCAATGC
>JBOHMK010000010.1:0-10221 GCA_050730115.1 Acetobacteraceae bacterium | reverse complement strand
GGCTTGGGGTGCGCGGGTTCCGCATCAATGTCTCCCCGATCCAGAAGCCCGAGGCGGGCCTGGCCGACGCGCTGCGCCCGCGCATCCGCCACCTGGCCACCCTCGCCGGCGGCCTCGGCTGGCATCTCGATTTCCTGGCGCCCGGCTGGCTGGTGCGCGAACTGCTGCCTGATCTGGCCGCGCTCGAGGTCGATTTCACGCTCGCGCATTTCGGCCTCTTCCCGGCGCGCGCCGGCGTCGCCCAGCCCGGGTTCCAGGATCTCCTGGCGCTGCTCCGCTCCGGCAACGGCCGCGCGTTTGTCAAGCTCACCGGCGTCTACCGCATTTCCGATGCCCCTGATTTTGCGGATGCGGCGCCGTTCGCCCGCGCGCTGATCGAAGCCGCGCCGGAGCGCGTGATCTGGGGGAGCGATTTCCCCCATCTCTCCTTCGCCGAGCGGGTCCGTTCGGTGGCGCTGTTCGATCTCATCGCCGACTGGGCGCCGGAGCCGGCGATCCGGGCGCGGATCCTGATCGACAACCCGGCGCGCCTGTTCGGCTTTGGCGCTCCTTGACCACCGCCCGCCATCTTGCGCGGCGCCTTTGTCACTTCCAGACTGGCGGGTACCATCGCCGCCGGCAGCTGAAGCAGGACGATGTCCGGGCGCGGCGCGACCGCGCGGCCTGGCCCGGATTCGGAGCTTGTTTGAACCAGTGATTGCGCTTCCGGTTACTCCGCCTTCTGCGATCACGGGCTGACGGAAAGGAGTGGGGTGTTTCTGCGGATGCCGACGGCGCATGAAAACGGGATCGGTGCCGACGGAGCCGCGGAGACGCCGGTGATCTCGGCCCGCAATCTCACCAAGTATTTCTTCAAGCGCAACACGCGCATCACCGCGCTTTCCGAGATCTCATTCCATATCGCTCAGGGCGCGTTCGTTTCGATCGTCGGGCCGAGCGGCTGCGGAAAATCAACCATCCTCGATCTCGTCGTCGGCGTCACCAGGCCGAGCGCCGGCACCGTCTATTACGGCGGCAGGCGGGTCGAGGGGATCTCGGTCGGCGTCGGCTATCTCACCCAGCATGACACGTTGCTGCCGTGGCGCACGGTCGAGGACAATGTCCGCCTGCCGCTCGACGTCCAGGCGCGTCGGCTTGCGCGCCTGCGCGGGCGCCGCACGGATCCCGAGGCCCGCGAGCGCGTCGCCTGGGCGATCCATCTCGTCGGCCTCTCCGGCTTCGAGCATCACCTGCCCGGGGAGCTTTCGGGTGGCATGCGCAAGCGCGCGGCGATGGCGCAGACCCTCGTCTATGCGCGCGAGACGGTGCTGATGGACGAGCCCTTCGGCGCTCTCGATTTTCAGATGCGCCTGCAGATGCAGGCCGAGCTCGCCGAGATCTGGAGCACCGAGCGGCGCACCATCGTGTTCGTCACGCACGACATCGAGGAGGCGATCTCGCTTTCCGATCAGGTCATCATCCTGAGCCGGCGGCCCGGGCGCATCCGCGATATCGTCGCGATCGATCTGCCGCGCCCGCGCGACCCGGTGACCGTCCGGTTCACGCCGCGGTTCCAGGAACTTTATCAGCGCATCTGGAGCCAACTCGATCCGCCCGAGGGGGCATCCGAGCGTCGCGCACCGACGCTCGCCGCCAGACCCCCGGCATGACCGGGGCGATTCGTGCCGAGCCGGGCGCGGCCCAAGGCGTCGTGCACGGCGTCGAGGACGAGGACGCACCGCGCCGCCGGCGGGCCCGGCTCTGGCTTTATTTCGGTCGCATCGTGCTGCTGGCGGTCGTATTCGGCGCCTGGCAGTTCTTTGGCCCGCGGCTCGGCCAGATCGTCGCGAGCTCTCCCGTTCATGTGTTCGAATCCCTCCGGAGCCTCGCCGCAAGCGGCGCGCTCTGGCAGGACCTTGCCGCCACCATGGAGGAAGTGGTGGTGGGCTACCTGATCGGCGTCGGCGCGGGTGTCGTTCTCGGCGCCCTCATGGCGAGCAGCGACTATCTTGCCGGCCTCCTCGACCCGTTCATCATCGGCCTCTACGGCATCCCGAAGATCGCGCTCGGTCCGCTGCTCGTCGTCTGGTTCGGCATCAATCTCGCGCCCAAGGTGGCGCTGGCCGCGATCATGACATTCTTCCTGGTGTTCTTTTCGACCTACCAGGGGATGCGCGATGTCGATCCGGCGACCATGAACGCCGTGCGCCTGATGGGCGCCTCGCCCCTTCAGGTGCGGCGCTACGTGATCTTTCCGGGCGCCCGTTCCTCCATTTTCCTCGGCCTCAAGCTCGGCGTGCCGGAGGCGCTGGTCGGCGCGATCGTCGGCGAGTTCATTTCCTCGAGCCGCGGCATCGGCTACGAGATCCAGTATGCGACCGCGCAGCTCGACACCGCCGGCGTGTTCGCGGGCCTGGTCGTGCTGACGATTCTCTCGCTCATTCTCAATGCCCTGGTGAACAGGGTTTCAGGCAAAGGAGGCGGGTTCCGATGAGGAAGGCTCTTGCTGCAATCGCCGCTCTGGTTTTCCCGGTGCTCGTGCTGGCCGCCGGGCCGGCGCGCGCGGCTTCTCTCGAGCCGGTGACGATCGCCAATACGTCCACCAATCTGCAGCTCGTGCTGCCTTATATCGCGCTCAAGAAGGGCTACTTCGCCGCCCATGGCATCGCCGCCTCGATGACGCATGTGAACGGCGATGCCGGCAGCATTCCCGCGCTGGTGTCGGGAAGCGTCGATTTCAGCATCATGACGAGCACGCCGGCGCTCACCGCCGATGCCAAGGGCGGGGACCTGAAGATCATCTCGCCCCTCAGCACCTACCCCGAGCAGATCGTCATGCGGAAGAAGCTCGCCGACAAGCTCGGCATCACGGCATCGACACCGCTCGCCGAGAAGCTCGCCGCGCTCAAGGGCCGCAAGGTCGGCGTGCTCGATATCGGTGGCGGCCTGCAGTATCAGGTCGTGGCCCTGCTCATTTCCCATGGCATCGATCCGCGCGAAGTGCCGATTGTCGGCCTGGCGCCGTTCTCGTCCGAACTCATCGCGCTGAAGCGGGGCGAGATCGACGTCATCGGCCCGGCGGTGCCGTTCGGCCAGACCGCCGTCAAGGACGGATACGGAGTGATGATCGCCAATATCTGGGGAGGCGAGGTCCCGAGCCTGCGCGGCACGCCGTTCGAGGTGATGGCGGTCAGGCGCAAATGGGGCCAGGCGCATGCGAAGACGGTCGCCGGCGTGCGCGCCGCGCTCCAGGAAGCGATGGACTACCTGCACAAGGACCCGGCGGGGGCCGCGAAATTCGCCCATGATTGGCAGCCCAACATCCCGCTTTCGGTGCAGACGGAAGCGATCGGGACGGGCGCCGGTTACCCGACCTCGACCACGATCACCAAGGCCGAGTTCGCGGGCATGCAGAGCTTCGCCAAGCTCTCCGGCGCCAAGACCGCCGCCATCACGTACGACCAGGCGATCTGGTCAAAATGAGCGCGGCGGGCCGGCAGCATACCGCCGCGCGAAGCGGGTGCGGCGCGCCTCTACCGCGAGCGCAGATTGGCGCGGGAGAGCTGCCCGATGGAGTTGCACCCCATCAGCTTCATGTCCCGCGTGAGTTCGTCGCGCGTCAGCCCGAGCGCGCGTTCCACGCCGGCTTGCCCGGCCGCCGCCGGCGGGAAGAGATTGTAGCGCCCCGATCCCACCGGCTTGGCGCCGACCGGCAGGGCCTTCAGGACATGGGAGCCGCGCCGGATTCCGCCATCCATCATCACGTCGATCCCGTTCCCGACTGCGTCCACCCTCCCGACAAGGGGGGAGGGAGGAGGAATCTCGTCGCGGGCAGCGGATTACTCAAGCCTGATCCTCGAGATGTTCCCACACTGGCGGTACATGATCGATCATCTTGCGGGTGAGATCAGGGCGGTCAGCGCCATTTGCCGGGCGCAAATTCCCAGGCGTTGGGACTGTTTGCCCGGATGGAACTCGAGGGTGGCGCGATCGCGAGTGTGAACTGCAGTTGGGCGATGCGAGTCCGGCGGGATCATCTCGTCCGCGGTTCGAGGGAGCGATGATCCGAAGACCGCTCTCAGATCGCGACCCTGACCCCGAGTTCCACGACGCGGTCGGCCGGGATGCGGAAGAACTCGGTTGCCGGGACGGCATTGCGCGCCATCACCAGGAATAGCCAGAGCCGCCAGAACGGCATTTTTGGCAGCGTGCCGGGCACCAGGAGGTCGCGTCCGAGGAAGTAGCTCACCTGCATCGGGTCGAACGGCACTCCCTGGTCGCGCAGCGCCTCGAGGCTGCGCGGGATGTTCGGGCTCTCCATGAAGCCGTAGCGGAGGCTCACCTTGGAGATTCCGGAGGCCAGTTCCTGGACGTCGGCGCGCTCGTCCAGCGGGACTTCGGGAACGTCGAGCGTGTTCACCGTGACCACCAGCACTTTTTCGTGGAGCACTTTGTTGTGCTTGAGATTGTGCAACAGCGCCGAGGGCACGAAATCGGGGCTACCGGTGAGGAACACGGCAATTCCCGGCACGCGCACGATGCGCGAGGCCGGCAGGCGCGCGAGGAACGAGGCGAGCGGCAGACTGTCCTGGCGGATGCGCGCGAGCAGGAGACCGCGCCCGCGCTTCCAGGTGTGCATCAGCGCCATCAGCACCAGCGCGAGCACGATCGGGACCCAGCCGCCATCCGGGAACTTCAGCATGTTGGCGGCGAAGAAGATGGTGTCGATGACGAGGAAGGTGCCGAACACCAGCACGACCGCGTGCCCGCTCCAGCCGAACTGCCGCCGGAACACGACCATCGCCAGCATGGCTGTACAGATGAAGGTGCCGGTGACGGCGACGCCGTATGCGGCCGCGAGATTGTCGCTGGTCTTGAAGCCCAGCACCAGGAGGATGACCCCGACCGCGAGTGCCGCGTTTACCGGCGGGACGTAGATCTGGCCCTCTTCGGTCTTGGAGGTGTGGCGCACCGTGATCCTGGGGACGAAGCCCAACTGGACGCATTGCCGGGTGAGCGAAAACGCCCCCGAGATCAGGGCCTGGCTCGCGATTACCGTGGCCGCGGTCGCCAGCACCACCATTGGCAACCTGAGGAAGTTCGGCACCAGCAGGAAGAACGGATTGGCGTAGGCGGCGGGATCGTGGACGAGGAGCGCGCCCTGCCCGAAATAGTTGAGGGCCAGGGTCGGCAGCGCGAACCCGAGCCAGGTCCTGCGGATCGGCCCGGGCCCGAAATGCCCCATGTCGGCGTAGAGCGCCTCGGTGCCGGTGACGGCGAGCACCACGCCGCCCAACGAGACGAAGGCCGCCCAGCCGTGCCGGGCGCAGAACAGGATGCCGTAATAAGGAGAGAGCGCGAGCAGGACGCCGGGCTCGCGGACGATCTCGGCGGCGCCGGCGGCACCGATGGCGGCGAACCAGAGCACCATCACGGGGCCGAACAAGCGCCCGATCCGCCCGGTGCCGCGCGACTGAATCGCGAACAGGGCGATGATTACGATGATCGCGATCGGGAGTTCGTACTCGCGGAGGCTCGGGAGCGTCACATCGAGCCCCTCGATCGCCGAGAGTACCGAGATCGCCGGGGTGATCAGCCCGTCCCCGAACAGGAGGCAGGCTCCGGTGATGCCGATCACGGCCAGCGCGGCGTGGGTTGCGGGCTTGCGCGAGACGCGCTGGGCCAACGCCATCAGGGCCAGGATGCCGCCCTCGCCACGATTGTCGGCACGCATCACGAGGAGGACGTATTTCAGGGTGACGATGAGGATCAGCGACCAGAAGATGAGGGAGAGCACGCCGAGGACGTCGATCCGGCCGCCCTTGCCGTCGGAGAACAGCGCGAGGCTGGCGTGCATCGTGTAGAGCGGGCTGGTGCCGAGATCGCCGTAAACGACGCCGAGCACGGCCACCATCGTGCCCAGCCGCCGGGCCGCTGTCGGCCACAGCGGGCCGACTCGTTGTTTGATCTCGGCGATGCCGTTCATGGTTAAGCCGGGTGTCTCTCCCCGCTTGGGAGCGCGGTGCCGGGAAGCAGCATGGTCCGGGGCGTGGCGGGGCCGGCTCCGATACCGCTGTTGCGGTGCGGTCGGCAAGCGCGGCGGCGCGGTGGTATCAGCGGGGGCCGAAGATGGCGATCCCGATCCGGACCTCTGTGGCGCCGGCGGCGATCGCGGCCTCGAAATCCGCCGACATGCCCATCGAGAGGAGGCCGAGCCCGTGCCGGCGGGCGCAGCGTGCGAGCCAGGCGAAATGCGGATCCGGATTCTCGCCGGCCGGCGGGATGCACATCAAGCCTTCGAGAGCAGCGCCGAAACGCTGCTGGCAGGTGTCGATGAAAGCATCGGCGAGGTGCGCGGCGATGCCGGATTTCTGCGCCTCGCCGGCGACGTTGACCTCGACGAGGAGACGCGGAGTGCGGCCTTCCTTCTCGATTGCGGCGGCGATGGCGTCTGCGAGGTTTGGCCGATCCAGGCTCTCGATGACGTCGGCGAGGCGGACCGCGAGGCGTGCCTTGTTGGTCTGCAAGGGGCCGATGAGATGGAGCGTGAGGCCGGGATGCGCGGGGCGGAGGGGCGGAAACTTGCTCGACGCTTCCTGGACCCTATTCTCCCCGAAATGAAGCTGGCCGGCGGCGAGTGCGGCCTCGACTGCAAGCGGGGTCCGGGTTTTGGAAACCGCGAGCAGCGTGACATCCGCGGCGCGGCGGCCGGACGCAACCGCGGCGGCCGAAATCCGATCTTTGATGCGGGCGAGGTTCTGCCGGATCGTGGCGGCGAGCGGGTCGCTGCCCGCCGGTGAATCGCTCTCTGCCGGTGAAATTGGGGCGGTTTCGCTTTGGGATGTGCGCATGGATCTGACCCTCCTGGCTTGGGCGCGTGCGGTCAAGGCGCGCCGGCGCCAGGCCTTCCCGCCGCTCTGGCTGTTCACGGACGAGAGCCGCCTTCCGGACCCGCTGGCGGCGGCGCGGCGGCTGCCGATTGGCCTCGGAGGAGTGGTATTTCGTCATGACGGGGCCAGAGATCGGGCGGTGCTCGGGCGGGCGCTGGCCCGGCTCTGCCGGGCGCGGCGGCTGGTTCTGGTGGTGGCCGGCGACGCGCGGCTGGCGGCGGCGCTTGGCGCGGGTCTGCATCTCAGGCGCGGCAGGCGGCCCGTGGTGCGGCGGCGGCCCGGGATTCTCACTGCCTCGGCACATGATCGCCGCGAATTGATGCGGGCCGCGCGCGCCGGCGTGGCGCTGGTTTTCCTCGGGCCAGCGTTCGCGACCGCGAGCCATCCCGGCGCCGGTCCGCTCGGCGCCGTGCGCTGGAATGCGCTGGCCGGAGGCGCGAGGTTGCCGGTTGGTGCAGTTGGCGGGATTGAAGGAAAGACGATCCGCACGCTGCCCGGGGCTTCGGCGGCGGCGGCGATCAGCGCGCTTGGCCGGTGATTGGTGGTTGGTGGTCAGTGGTCGGTGATTGGTGATTGGTGGTCAGTGGTTGGGGGCCAGTGGTTGGGGGGCGGTTGAGCGGGGGGCGCGTGATCTGTTGCTCAATCGCCACAGTGTTTCGGAAATGCCATGGGGTGAGAGCGGTCCTAGTTGCGGGACGCAGGTGGAGGCGCCCATAGTCCGCCCGCTTCATTCGCCCCGGGCCTGATGCGGCGCCGTTGCCGATCAGGGCCGACCGGTGGCGAAGACGGACCGCAGGGGAAAGCCGGCGAACTGGGACCGGCGCACAGCGAGGAGGGTATAGATGCGCAAAGTTTTGCTCACCACCGCGGCAGTGCTAGGCGCCGCCATGGGCCTGGCCGGGGTGGCGAACGCCCAGGAAGCGACGATCCCCCCGCCCCCTCCCGGCGTGTCAGGACCGACCGGCGGCACGATCGGATCGACCCCGCAGTCTGCAGGCAGTATCGGCGTCACTCCGGGGATGACGGCGCCGAACAGCTTCGTTGTGCATCTGAACGGGCGCATCAACTGGTATGCGGGTGTGGAAGGCTCTTCGGCCAACCAGTTCGACGGCAACAAGCTCGATCCGTTTTCGTTCCAGGGCTATATCCGGCTCTATCCGGGCTTCAACGCGACCGCGGCCAACGGGTTGAAATACGGTGTCGTCGCCGAGATCCGGAACCCCGGCAGCGGCTATGTTACCGGGTCCGGCTCTTCGGGCAACAGCGCGAGAAATACGCTCTACTGGCGGCGCGCCTATGGTTATGTCGGCACCGATGAGCTCGGCACCTTGCGCTTCGGCCAGGGTGACGGGCCGATGACGATCTTCCAGGTCGGCACGTTCGAAGGCTTCAATGACGGGGCGTGGAACGGTGACGTGCCGGGCTTTGTTCCCGGTGCGGCGTTCCCGAACTATCCCTTCACCGACGTGGGCAACCTCTACACCACCAGCAAGCTCGTTTATCTGTCGCCCAGCTTCTCCGGGTTCCACTTCGGCCTCGGCTTCGCCCCGAACCCGTCCGTGCTGGTCAACACGCCGGGCTGCGTCGGCAACGCGGCCGGGCCGGGCTGCAACGCGCTCTCGGCCAGCGCTCTGCCGATCAACCAGCAGCGCAACAGGATTGAAGTCGGCGCCGAGTATACGGGCACCTTCAGCGGAGTCGGGATCGATATCGGCGGCGGCTACACCGCCTCGGAGCATGTCAGCTCTCCCGGCCCGCAGGTCTTCGGGCTGTCGGTCGGCCAGATTGGCGCCACGATCTCCTTTGCCGGGTTCACCTTCGGCGGCAACACGAGCTTCGGCCAGCAGAACGGCGACTACTCGGCGCTGCAGGAGAAAGGCCAGAGGCAGCAGTTCGCGTGGATGCTCGGCGGCCAGTATGAAACCGGGCCGGTCGTGGTCGGCGCGAGCTACTTCCAGACCCAGTATGCCGGCAACCACACCATCGACACGCCGACCGTTTTCCGGACCGAGAACGACGTCGGTGTCGCGGCCGGCGCCACCTACCAGCTCGTTCCCGGGATGGAGCTTTTTGTCTCCTACCTCTACGGCGGCCGGCACCAGCCCGGCTGGGACTTCAATGCAGGCGAGGCTGGCCCTGGCGGCAACAACACGCATGTGAACGTGTTCGCTCTCGGGACTCAGCTCACCTGGTAGCCTGAAAACAAGACCAACTGCCCAACTGAAAGGGGCGGCCGGAGCGATCCCGCCGCCCCTTCTTCATCCGCAGCGTCATCCCACGCATCATCCCACGTATCGTCCCTCTGGGGCCTTGGCGCGAGCAGGCGAAGCGGCTAGTACCGAGTTGGTCGATGACAAATTCGCTCACCCTCTCGCGCACGCTCGGCCGTCACGCCCGGCGGCTGTCCCCCACGTCACCGAACCCTCTCTGCCCGCCTTTCTCCGCTCCCGGTGGGCGGAAAGGGCTTTCATACGTTGTCAATGGCGCAGGTGGCGCGTGGGGAAAATGTATCGTCCATCCGTGATTTCGGGTACGAGGGAGCGAGCCGGCCGGGCTGCAGAGGAGTTTCGGCAGATCCGCTCCCCGATGTGCGTTTCCTGGCGTGCGGTTTCCGGCCTGCTGCTGCTGGCGCCGCTGCTCGCCGGCTGCGGACTGTTCGGGAACTCGACGCCGGTCAGCCCTCAGACGTATTCACCGATGAATGTCGGGCCGGGCCCGAAAAACAGCGGCTCGCTGTTGGGCCCGCAGGGACTGTCGCTCAATCTTGCCGGGGGCGCAGGACGCGAGGCCGGTGGCAACGCCGGGAATGCCACGCTCGGGGTCAACGCCTATCTGTGGCGTGGGGCGCTCGATACGCTCTCGTTCATGCCGCTGGCTTCGGCGGATCCGTTCGGGGGTGTCATCATCACCGACTGGTGGCAGCCGCCGCAGGCGCCGGATGAGCGCTTCAAGGCAAACTGCTATATCCTCGGGCGCGAGCTGAGCGCCGGGGCGCTCCGGCTTTCGATCTTCCGGCAAGTGCTGACGAACGGGCAATGGGCGGACGCCACGGTGAGCCCCGGGACCGTTTCCGACATCGAGAACCGGATTCTCGACCGTGCCCGGACGCTGCGCTCCGAGACCGGCACACCCTGAAGACGAGATGCCCGATTCCGGCGAGCCTCAGGCTTACGATTTCGCCGAGGCCGAGCCGCGCTGGCAGCGCGTCTGGGAAGAGCGGGGCGTGTTCCGGGTGGAAGATGTGCCGGCGGACGGCAAGCGCAAATATTACGTGCTCGAGATGTTTCCCTATCCGAGCGGCAAAATTCACATGGGGCACGTGCGCAACTACACGCTCGGCGATGTGGTGGCG
>JBOHMK010000009.1:0-3761 GCA_050730115.1 Acetobacteraceae bacterium | reverse complement strand
GGCAGAGCGATGTGCACCTTTGCCGATCCACACGGGCGCTCTCCCAGGCCGCTTCGCGCGATTGCAGTTCCAGACTCGACCCCTCGAAAGTCACGCGTCCCGGACTCAAGAAGATCGATTCGGGATTGTGGGACCACCGTAGGCCTTCGACCAGCGGTTAAACCGGTTGTAGATCGTGGTTGGCGGTCCGTATTCGGCTGGACAGTCAATCCACCGGCAGCCGACATGGAGCACGTGCATGATCCCACTGATCACCTCGCGGTTCCGCCGCGGTTTCACGCCACGCCGCCCCGTCGGCAAATGCGGTTCCAGGGCACCCCATTGCTCGTCCGTCAGCCAGAAAAGGTCCGCCATCGCATCGCTCCCACTACCGGGGAGCTTCGAATCGAACCACTCGGAGTCGTGTCAATGATTAATTGGGTTTGGAACCTAGTGCTTCACAACTTCAATACGCGTCCAGCTCAGGTCAGCATCGAAGCTCTTGATGGCCGCCGCAGTCTTCGCGCTATCTGACCCCAGATCCTTCTGGAAGACGGTACCGTCCTGATCAACGATGAAGGTCATGATGCCGGAGGCACCGAAGATCGCCGGCCAGGCGAGCACTGCAAACCCTCCGGTCATCCGGCCATTCTCCACGTAGGATTTGGCACCACCTGCGGCGTATGGTCCCTGCGCCGTCAGTATCCGGAAGTAATACCCCTGATAGGGCGTCGGCTTTCCGGCCACGAGTTCGCCGGGATAGCCTTCGGCTTCCGCGGTCGCAACGAGCGGCCCGAGCGGACTCTCGTCTTCGTTGCTCGTCGTCGGCCAGTAGAGGCCGTCCCGGTTGCCGGGCGTGCTGACCAGCCGCTCGGCAAATTCGCCCTGACTCTGCCTTGCAGCCAGCGAGAAATATTGCTTTTCCGCATCGACGATACCGAGCAGGGTACGAATGGCCAGAATTTCATTGCGTCCGATCCGCCGATCGACCAGTTCTTGCGCGCCGGCAACTGAGTCGAAATGCCACTGACCTGCCACCTCGACAATCGGGATCGGCAGTTCCCAGTCGTTGCTGCCGACCTCGAGCAACATCTGCTCGGCGCCACCCGAAATCAGCTGATGCTGCTGGTCGTAAGACTGAACGAAGTGCTGCCTCGCCGTCGTGTCGGCGACCGCATCCCCTGACGAAAGAAGCTTCTCGCTGCCCGGGCCGAGAATGGCGGCAAGCGCCGTGGTGTTGTTCGCCCGCAAGGCCGCAACCAGCGCACCAACCGCCTGTTCGGCCGTGGCGAAGCTCTGCTGTGCTGCCGCAGCCTGGACGGCGACCGGCGTTCCGGAGAGGCCGACCACGAGGCAAGAGGCGAGGGCAAAGGCGCGAATCCAGCCGCCGCCGGATTCCATAGATTGCGCTATCATCGGCGTCCTCCACCGCGGAATGCGGCCGGCCGTGCGCCGCCGCCGCGCGCTCCCTGCTGGAAGCTGCGGCTTTGCGCTCCGCGATTGCCGTATTGTGTCGCCCGCGAACCTTCGCTGATGCCCCCGAACGCACCGCTCTGCCTGCTCACGTTCGGGCTTGCGGCGCTCGGCGCGCGAGCAGCCGGGGCCGCTGGCCGTTGCGCCGTAATCCCTCCCCCGGTCGGCCGGGCGGGCGCGTGGTTCGCCAAATTCCCCTGCCCGCCCGCTCCCGCTGGGCGGTTCGAAATCTGGCCGTGGCCGGGCGCCGGGCGGTTCACCAGCGCCGATTGCACCTGCACCGACTGCCGCCCGATCGCGTTGGCGGGCAAGCCGTTCAGCCGGGCCGGGGTTCCGACCGGCCCACCGGGCGGACGGATCGGCCTGCCGCCCACTCCGGCCGCCGGCGCCCGCCAGACATCGGAACGGATCGCGGTCCGGTTGACGTTGATGTTGTTCCATCGGTTGACGTTGACATTCACGCTGCCGTTGCCCCACGCCGGCCGGGACCAGCCCCACAAGGAGCCAACCACCGCAACGCCGGTGGCGAACGCCAGTCCGGAAACAAACGCGTTGGCGGCAACATAGCCGGGCGGCGGGAAATAGACCGGCGGCACCGCCGGATAGGGCCAGGTTCCATAGACCACCGTCGGGTTGTAAACCGGCACATAAACCACCTGCGGATCGGCCGGCTGAATTTCGATCGCACCCTGGTTCGAGCTCACCGTCTGTTGCGGTGTGCTCTTCAGGGACCCGGCTTGCTCGGCCTGAACGCGCAGGCGCTGGATCGAGTTCATGACGTCAGCCTGCTGCGTCGCGAACGCGTACCCGACCTGCTGCGTCCAATCGAGCTTGCCGTTCATCATCGCCAGCACCTCAGGGAACGGCACCAGCGATTTCACGCTCGGGTCCCAGTTCTGGCTTGCCAGCGCCTTGGCCAGCGCATCACCATGCAGCTGCGCGTTGCTTCCCTGTTCCAGCCAGCGTGATGCTTCGACGATCTGCAGCGGATAGGTTGCGGCCATCAGTACCTGGGTCAGCAGTGAATCCGGATAGAGCGCGATCGGTGCCAGCAGCGCGTCGAGCTGTTCAGTGTTGAACTGGCTCGACTCGCCCTGCTGCGTCGCCGCGGGGACCTGGGCCAGCGCGGAAGGCGAAAGCGCCGGCAGCGTGCCGGCAGTTGCCAGTGCCGCCAGAATCGCTGCTGTGCGCATCGAGCCGATCATCGCTTTTCACTCCTGCGGGTGGATGCGCGTGATCTTCGAGCCTTCGATGCCGAGGCCCGCCATCAGCCCCTGCTGGCCGAACGGGACCGCATAGACATCCTGCGTGAGCGTCGTGCTGGTAGCACTCGCGGCCGCACCCTTGTCGAGCACGACGACGGATGGTCCCGAGCCAATTGACCAGCCGTCGCTCCGCCTGAGATATTGCAGCGCCGCATCCGTCATGAAGAAGAGCGCATAGCTGAAAGCCTGCGCACCGGCCTGCAGGCCGAACGAAACCGCCGAAATATTGTAGTATTCAACCGCATTTCCGCTCACCAGCAGCGCACCGTTGCCGGTTTGCCCGCCGACCAGAAAGCCCGCTTTGACGATTTGCGGAAACACCAGGATCGCCTTGGCACGTTCGCCAAGGCTCTGCATTTTGGGCTGTTCCCGGTACAGCCGGTCGAGCGCGCTCCGAGCGCGGTCAGCAATATCGCGCGCCGAGGCCGCGCGCGCGTCCCGCGGCGGAAGCGCCGTCACCGCGGCCAGCACCGCTGCCGAGGCAAGCAAGCCGCGCCTGGTCCGTGCCGCCCGCATCTCCGCCTCCCGATGACCAGGACCGCTGCCCGACGACCCGCGCGCGCCTTGGTTCCGGCATCGAACATAGCCGACGATCCGCGCTCGGGAAAGTGTCACGTCGCGCTGTTCTCAGCGTGCAGCGAGCGCCGCCTCGATCGCCGCCTCGAGTGCCCTGACCCCGCCCGCCGGCCCGTCGCGATGGTTCCAGACGGCACCGACCACGGCCAGAAAATCCGCTCCCGCCGCCACCAGCGGCGCGCAGTTCTCCGCCGTGATGCCGCCGATCGCCACCACCGGCAGCTCCATCAACTCCGACCACCAGCGCAGGATCTCGGGCTCGGCGCGCGCCGGTGCCTCTTTGGTGGCACTCGGGAAGAACGCCCCGAATGCCACATAGTCCGCACCATCCTCGCCGGCCCCAAGCGCCAGGTCCCGGCTCGCATGACACGTCACCCCAAGCGACCGCCCCGGTCCCAGCAGCCGGCGCGCCTCCCGGGCGCTGGTGTCCGTCTGGCCGACATGCGCGCCGTCACAGCCCGTCACCGC
>JBOHMK010000008.1:0-6208 GCA_050730115.1 Acetobacteraceae bacterium | reverse complement strand
GGCTCTGTTGCAATCCTTGGTGTGGAGTGCAGGCAAAGGCGGTCTATTCTCGACTCAGCTGGCTCGCCAGGCCGCTTTGAGCTCGAGTTGCGCGTTGACCAACCGGACCGCTTCCGCGAGCGCAGAGGCACCAAGGCCGAAGGCGCGCTCGACGATGCGGGCCTCGCCGCCGATGTCATGCGTGACGTTGAAGGCCGATGCTTGCCCTTTGCGGAGCGCGCGCATCACCTCGAAGCCCTTGATGGTCGCGTAGGCCGTCTTCAGTGTCTTGAAGCCTCGGACCGGTCGGATCAACTGCTTGAGCTTGCCGTGGTCAGCCTCGATGATGTTGTTCAGGTATTTAACCTGTCGGTGCAGCGTCCCGTCCGGACATTTGCCTTCCTTCTTCAACTCCGCGAGAGCGGCGACGTAGGTGGGCGCCTTGTCGGTGTTGATGATCCTGGGCTTCTCCCAGTCTTGCAAGCCGTTCAACGCCTTGCCGAGGAAGCGCTTCGCCGCCGCCGTGTTGCGCGTGGGCGAGAGATAGAAATCGACGGTGTTCCCGCGCTTGTCGACCGCCCTGTAGAGGCAAGTCCACTGACCGCGGACTTTCACGTGGGTCTCGTCGACGCGCCAGTTCGTCGAGCGCGACCCACGCCACTGCCAGCGCCGCCGTTTCTCGATCTCGGGCGCGTATCGCTGGACCCAGCGGTAGGTCGCCGAATGGTCGACAGAGACGCCGCGCTCGCCCATCATCCGCTCAAGGTCGCGGTAGCCGATGCCGCAGCGGCAATACCACCGGACTGCCCAGAGCACGATCTCACCCTCAAAGTGGCGCCCCTTGGACTCCGACACGGTCCGGCCCTCCCTCGCTCATGCCCCATCCCGCCGAAAAGCACCAGGATTTGCAACAAAGCCAACCGGGGCACGGCGAACCGAGCGCCCGGCCCCGGCATTTGCTGGAGCCGGATGAAGACGCGTCGCTCCGCCTCACGCCAGGCTCGAATAGCCGCCATCGACGACGATTCCGGCGCCGGTCACGAAGTCGGACGCAGCCGAGGCAAGGAACACCGCAATGCCTGCGAAATCCTCGGCTGTTCCCCAGCGGCCGGCGGGCGTCCGCGCGAGCACCCGTTCATTGAGGCCAGGCACCTGCGCACGTGCCGTACGGGTGAGTTCCGTATCGATCCAGCCGGGCAGCACGGCATTGACCTGGATGTTGTCCTGGGCCCAGGCGGTCGCGAGCGCGCGCGTCGCCTGCAAAATGCCACCCTTGCTCGCCGCATAGGGCGCCGAATAAGGAGCCGCTAACAGCGACATCATCGAGCCGATATTGATGATCTTGCCGCCGCCCCGCTCGCGCATGCCGCCGAACGCCGCCTGGGCACACCAGAACGCGCTGTTCAGATTGACATCGATCACCGAGCGCCATTCCTCGACCGTGTACTCTTCAGGACGCTTGCGAATCGAAATGCCGGCGTTGTTCACCAGAATGTCGAGGCGCCCGAACTTCGCCCCGACCATCTCGACCATGGCACGGCAGGAATCGACCTTGGCCGCATCGAAGGCAATGAAACCGGCCTCGACGCCGAGGCGTTCAAGCTCGCCGACCGCAGCAGCAGCCTTCGCCTCATTGCGCGCTGCGATCGCTACCGCCGCGCCGGCGCGGGCGAGCCCCTTGGCCATGCCGAGCCCGATGCCGCCGTTGCCGCCGGTGACGACCGCGACCTTGCCGCTGAGATCGAACAGATCCATGCCTTGCTCCCCTTCTCACCCCAGATACGCCGCCCGCCTGCGCCAGATCGATATGGCTTTTGGCGGACCCGCGGGGCGAGCCGCCAAAAGCCATCAACGTGATCGAGCAAATAAGGGTAAAGCGTGATGAAAAGAAATCATCACGCTCTATGATGCCGCGATGGCAGCATCACAAGATCCCTCCTCCGACCTCTTTGGCGGGCCGCAGGCCCGCGCGCAGGACCAGGCCACCCGCGGACGCCCGCTCGCCGATCGGCTCCGGCCGCGCACGCTCGAGGGCGTCGTCGGCCAGGACCACATCATCGGCCCGTCCGGAATCCTCTCGCGTATGCTGGCCCACGGCTCCCTTGCGAGCCTGATCCTCTGGGGACCGCCTGGCTCCGGCAAGACGACGATCGCTCGCCTGCTCGCGGCACGTTCCGGCCTCGCCTTCGTGCAACTTTCCGCAGTCTTCTCAGGCGTCGCCGATCTCCGGCGTGCATTCGACGAGGCAGCGCGCCGCCGGCGCCGGGGCGAGGGCACGCTCCTCTTCGTCGACGAGATCCATCGCTTCAACCGCGCCCAGCAGGACGGATTTCTTCCCGTCGTCGAGGACGGAACGATCGTGCTGGTCGGTGCCACCACCGAGAACCCTTCCTTCGCGCTCAACGGCGCGCTGCTCTCGCGCTGCCAGGTCCTGGTGCTGCGCCGCCTCGACGACGCCGCACTGGAAACACTGCTCTCCCGTGCCGAGGCGCTGACAGAGACCCTGCCGCTCACGCCGGACGGTCGTGCCAGCCTCCGCGCCATGGCTGACGGCGACGGGCGTGCGCTCCTTAACATGGTGGAGCAGATCATCGCTCTGCCACCGCCACCAACGCTGCTCGATCCCGCGCAACTCGCCGAGCTTCTGGCCCGCCGCGCGGCGCTTTATGACAAGAACAGGGACCAGCACTACAACCTCATCTCTGCCCTCCACAAATCTTTGCGCGGCTCGGATCCGGATGCCGCCCTCTACTGGCTGGCGCGCATGTTGGCCGGGGGCGAAGACCCCCGCTACATCGCCCGCCGCCTCGTCCGCTTCGCCTCCGAGGATATCGGCATGGCGGACCCGGCCGCTCTCGGCCAGGCGCTCGCGGCCTGGGAGGCCTATGAACGGCTCGGCACGCCCGAAGGTGAGCTGGCACTCGCCCAGGCGGTGATCTATCTCGGAGCGGCACCGAAATCGAACGCACTCTATCGCGCGCTTGACGATGCCCGGGACGCCGCCAGGACGACCGGCAGCCTGATGCCGCCCGCCGAGATCCTGAACGCGCCAACCGGGCTGATGCGTGATCTCGGCTACGGCTCCGGCTACGTCTACGATCATGATACGGAGGCGGCATTTTCCGGCCAGGATTATTTCCCTCCCGGTATGGCGCGCCGGTCCTTCTACCAGCCGTCGGAGCGTGGCTTCGAGCAGGAGATCAAGCAGCGCCTCGCCGCATGGCAGCGTCTTCGTGCGGAGCGCCGGAAGTGAAGGCGGCTCTGCGCCTGGTGGCCGAGGACGAAGCGGAGATTCGCCTCGATCGCTGGTTTCGCCGCCATTTCCCCGGCCTCGCTCAGGGCATGATCGAGCGCCTCTGCCGCACCGGCCAGATCCGGGTGGATGGCAGGCGCGCCCACGGAGCAACCCGGCTTGCCAGCGGCCAGGCGGTGCGCATTCCGCCGCTCTTGCCTGAGGCACCGCCGGTCGCGCCGAAGCCCCCCGACCCCGAACTGGTGCGCGAGCTTGCCGGACGCATCCTCTACCAGGACGCATCGATCCTGGTCCTCGACAAGCCGGCTGGCCTGCCGGTCCAGGGCGGGCCCGGCATCCATCGCCATCTCGCGGGCCTGCTCGAAGGCCTGCGTGGCGACTCCGGGGAACGGCCGCGCCTCGTGCACCGGCTCGACCGTGACACCTCCGGAGTGCTGCTGCTGGCGCGCTCGGCCGCGGTGGCGGCGAGCCTCGCCAGTGCTTTCCGCGGCAGAGAGGTCAAGAAGCTCTACTGGGCGATCGTGATCGGCGCTCCGACCCCGCCGGAGGGCAGGATCGATCTGGCGCTGATCCGCACGCGCAATCATCGCTTCGGTCGGACTGAGCCGGCCGAGGCCGGACCTGCGGCCCGCGCGATCACCGACTACCGAACCCATGAGCGTGCCGGAAATCGCTTCGCCTGGCTCGAGCTCTCGCCACTCACCGGGCGGACGCACCAGCTCCGGGTGCATTGCACGGCGCTTGGAAACCCCGTTCTCGGTGATGTCACTTACGGCGGAGAAGACGCCCGACCGCGCGGCTTCCCACCGCTCTTGCATCTGCTCGCGCGGCGTATCTCCCTGCTCCATCCCATGGGCGGGCACATCAGCGTCGAAGCGCCCCTTCCCGCGCACATGCGCGAGACGTTTCGCCTGCTCGGCTTTGCGGCGCCCCGGACGTCGCCGCCACATCGAACGGGGGGCAGCCCGGCTTGACCAGCGGCTTCGGTCCGGCCCAAATTGCCGCGTGATGATGTTCTGCAGATACCGCTGATCAAGGGGGAGACGATGCCGCAAGTAGCCCTGACGGTGAACGGCAAGAAGGTGACTGCCGATGTCGAAGGCCGGACCCTGCTGGTCGAGCTCTTGCGCGAGAAACTCGGACTGACGGGAACCCATGTCGGGTGCGATACCAGTCAGTGCGGTGCCTGCGTGGTGCACCTCGACGGCGTCTCGGTGAAGTCCTGCACCATGCTCGCGCTGCAGGCTGCCGGCCGCGCAGTGACCACGATCGAGGGGCTCGCGAAGCCGGACGGAACGCTGCACCCGATGCAAGAGATGTTCCGCGAGCATCACGCTCTGCAATGCGGATTCTGCACGCCCGGCATGGTGATGAGCGCCATCGATCTGGTGCAGGCGCATCCCGAAGGCCTCTCGGAGAAGCAGATCCGCCACGGCCTCGAGGGCAATCTCTGCCGTTGCACCGGCTATCATAACATCGTCAAAGCGGTGGCCGCCGCCTGGCCCCTCATGCACGGCAAGGCGATGCCGGTGGCTGCAGAATAAGCGAGCGCGCACGACCGAGAGAGGAAGGACGTCGCCATGGCTTTCGAGGGCATCGGGGCCTCGGTCCGCCGTGTGGAGGATCAGCGCTTCCTGAGTGGACGCGGCAATTACACGGACGACATCAACCGCCCAGGCCAGCTCTACGCCGTCATCCGCCGCTCCGACCGGCCGCATGCCCGCATCGTTTCGATCGACACTGCGGAAGCCAGGGCGATGCCGGGCGTCATCGCCGTCTATACGGGGTCCGACCTCGCGGCGGACAATGTGGGCGGCCTGCCTTGCGGCTGGCTCGTCAAGAGCAAGGACGGCACGCCGATGGCCGAGCCGGCGCATCCGGTGCTGGCAATCGGCAAGGTCCGCCACGTCGGTGATCCGGTCGCCGTAGTGATCGCGGAGTCCCGCGGGCAGGGGAAGGATGCGGCTGAGAAGCTCGCGATCGAGTGGCAGGATCTACCGGGCATCAGTTCGACCGCGGATGCCATCGCGCCGGGCGCCGCTCAACTGCACGACGAGGCGCCCGGCAATATCTGCTATGACTGGCACCTCGGGGACAAGGCGGCCGTCGACGCCGCCTTCGCCAAGGCGGCCCGCGTCGTCACGCTCGAGCTCACGAACAGCCGGCTGATCCCGAACGCCATGGAGCCGCGCGCGGCGATCGGCGAGTTCAACCGTGCGACCGGCGAGCATACGCTCTACACGACCAGCCAGAATCCGCACGTCATTCGCCTGTTGATGGGCGCCTTCGTGCTGCACATCCCGGAAAGCCATCTCCGCGTGGTCGCCCCCGACGTCGGCGGCGGATTCGGCTCGAAAATCTACCATTATGCCGAAGAGGCGATCGTCACCTGGGCCGCTGCGAAGCTCGGCCGTCCGGTGAAGTGGACCGCCGAGCGGACCGAGAGCTTTATCTCCGATGCACACGGCCGCGATCATGTCACGACCGCCGAAATGGCGCTCGACAAAGACGGTAACTATCTCGCTCTGCACGTCAGGACTCTCGCCAACATGGGCGCCTATCTCTCCACCTTCGCGCCCAGCATCCCGACCTATCTGTATGCGACGCTTCTTGCCGGCGTTTACCGAACCCCGGCGATCTACGCCGAGGTGAAGGCGGTGTTCACCAATACCGTGCCAGTCGATGCCTATCGCGGTGCCGGCCGCCCCGAAGCCGCCTACCTGCTCGAGCGCCTGACCGACGTGATCGCGTTTGATACCGGGATCGACCGGGTTGCCCTTCGGCGGCGGAATTTCAGTCCCGCCGACGCCTTTCCCTACCAGACGCCGGTCGCCCTGCAATACGACAGCGGCAACTACCAGGTGACGCTCGATGCGGCGCTCAAGGTCGCGGACTGGAATGGCTTCCCGGGCCGCCGCGCGGCCGCCCGCGCCAAGGGCAGGCTGCGGGGAATCGGCATCTCGACCTATCTCGAAG
>JBOHMK010000007.1:0-2291 GCA_050730115.1 Acetobacteraceae bacterium | reverse complement strand
AGCTCGGCCTCATGCCGGGCGCGGACCTCTCCGCCGTCGTCGCCGGTTCGATGCCTCTTGCCGAGGCTGCCAGGCCCTACCAGCCCGGCGGCTTCGACATCCTCCCGGGCCGTTCCGGCTCCGGGGCCCTGGCCGCACTCCCCGCCGCCAGCTTCGAGCGCGTGCTGGCCGGGCTGATCGGGCTTGGCGCGCGCTACGACATCGTTCTCCTCGATCTCGGCGCCGGCCTCGAGCGCAGCACCCGGCGCATGGCCGGTGCCGCCGACACGCTGCTCGTGCTCGCAACCGAAGAACCAGCCAGCCTCACCGATGCCTACGCGGTGCTCAAACTGAATGCTGCGGACCGTGGCACGGCCGACGCCCGGGTGGTCGTCAACCTGGCAGCCTCCCGCGCCGCCGGCGAACGGACCTACGCGACGCTACTCGGCGCCTGCCGCAACTTCCTTGGAATCGCGCCGCCGCTCTCCGGCGTCGTGCGCCGCGATGACCGCGTCCGCGAGGCCATCCGCCGCCAGTCCCTCTTGCTCGTGCGCCATCCTGCCTCGCAGGCCGGGGCCGACGTCGAGGCCATGGTCGCGGGGCTGTTGGCAGTCGATGAGCGCGCCCGCCATCCGCCGTTCAGCATCGGCCAATCACTCGCGACCCGCGCCCACGCTTAACCGGACAAGCGGAACGAATTGCATCCGGATAGACCGGGCCGTTGCTCTGTCGGCCCATTTCCGGTTATGCCCGCACCACGCGGAATGAGCGAAGGATGGCATGACCGCCGGCGATTATGCGGTGTTTCCCGCAAGTCATCGCGAAGCGCCACCTGGGGCGAGCGTCCTCGGCGATGTCGGCGCGGACGAAGCGATCGAGGTCAGCATCTACCTCAAACCGCGCGATCGCGACGCGCCGGTGAGCGCGGATCGTGCGCTACGGGCAGCGCGGCGTGCCGAACTTCATCGCGATGATGTCCGTCTGCTCCGCGAGTTCGCCGCGGAGCACGATCTCACCGTCATCGCGGTCGAACCTGCCCGGCGCCTGGTGCGTCTCTCCGGGCCGGCTGCCCGCATGGAGGCAGCCTTCCGCATCCGGCTGCAGCATTATCACGATGGCGCGCGGCGTTTCCGCGGCGTGAGCGGCGCACTTTCGCTGCCGCAGGAACTGCATCCTGTGGTCGAGTCCGTACTCGGCCTCGATACGCGCCCCGCCGCCTCGCCTCGGATCGTGCCATACGCCGGCACGGCTCCGGGCTACCTCCCGAACGACGTCGGCTCGCTCTACGGTTTCCCTGGCAACGCGGATGGCAGCGGCGAGTGCATCGGCATCATCGAATTGAGCGGCGGCTTCCGCAAATCGGACCTCACCGCAGCGTTCGCGGCGATGGGAGTGACAGCCCCGAAAGTGACGGCGGTTTCCGTCGATGGCGCGATCAACAGCCCGGCCACCAACCCGGACGCGGACGGCGAAGTCGCGCTCGACATCCAGGTTGCCGGAGGCAATGCCCCGGGAGCCTCGATCGCCGTCTATTTTGCGCCCAACTCGGAGGCGGGATTCACTGATGCGATCTCGACTGCCGTCGCCGATCGAGTGCAGCAGCCGGGCATCATCACGATCAGCTGGGGCGCACCGGAATCGAGTTGGAGCCCGCAGGCGATCGCCTCGATGACCAGCGCGCTCGAAGACGCAGCCAACGCCAACCTCTCAGTGTTCGCCGCCGCCGGCGATTCTTTGGCGACCGACGGCGTCGATGATGGCAGAGCGCACGTGGACTTTCCGGCCTCCAGCCCCTGGGCAATCGGTTGCGGCGGCACCGCCATCACCAGCGCCAATGGTGCGATCACCGGCGAGATCGTCTGGAACAACGGCACGAGCGGTACCGGCGGCGGCATCAGCGATCTTTTCCCGGTGCCCGGCTTTCAGGCGGCAATCAGGCTGCCGCCAAGCGTGAACGGCGGCCGATCCGGCCGCGGCGTGCCCGATGTCGCCGCCGACGCGGCACCGCAAAGCGGCTATCGGGTGGTCGTTTCCGGGCTTTCCTCCGTCGTCGGCGGCACCAGCGCGGTGCCGCCGCTCTGGGGTGCATTGATCGCCCGCATCAATCAGCAGCGCGGCAAGCCAGCCGGCTTCTTCCTGCCCGATCTCTATCGGCACGCAAATCTGCTGCGCGAAGTCACGGTGGGCGACAACCGGCCGGCCGGCTCTGCCGTCGGCTACGACGCGGGCGCACCGTGGAATGCCTGCACCGGGCTCGGCGTGCCGGACGGCGCGGGGTTCTGCCCCGCACCCGGCCAAAGGCAAGCCTTTGG
>JBOHMK010000006.1:0-5340 GCA_050730115.1 Acetobacteraceae bacterium | reverse complement strand
CAACGCGGCTTTAGCGCTTGCCGGTTCCCGAGGCCAGCCGGGACATGGCGGAGCCGGTCCGCCTGGCGTCACTCGTCGTTCAGTTGCCGATCACCGGGCGCCCGAGGTCGATCGTATTCGGGTTGGTGAGCGCGCCGCCGAGCGCACCGATCGCACCGCCGATCAGCGCTCCGGTCGCGGGCCCGCCGCCGGTAGCCGCACCGATGATCGCCCCGGTTCCGGCCCCGATCGCACCGCCCGAGACCGCGCGCGTGCCAGGCTCTTCGCCGCATGCCGCAAGGCCGAGCGCGAGGCCGGCGAGAACGACGGCCGTCAGAATATGCCGCTCTATCAGTGCATGCATGAGTGCTTTCCTCTCGCTATTCCTGAGCAGATAAGTTCGAATCGCATAGTTAGTAGTCAGGTGGGACGGATATGTCAGAAATCCGGCTCAGGAGCGGCCATTCCTCGACGCCGGCCGGGCGCGGCGCAGGCGACCAGCCGCCAGTCCGACCCTTCGTGTAGTGTCGGGGCAGGATTAGCCCGCATTTCTCACAATGGGTCGGTGCATCGGGGATCTGAATCGGCGAAAGTTCTTCTGCAACAAAGCCTTGCGGCGAAGCAGGGGGTTCCCCGATGCCGACAGAGCGTGTCCTGGATATGTTCGAGTTTGCCCGTGTGGCAGGCCGCGCCTGAGCACTTCACCTCTCCGACCGGAAGACGAAGTGGTGGAATCTGTCTTGCAGCGGCGCGCGGAGGGAAGAGATGGCACGAATGTCAGGATGGCTTCTTGTGGTTTCGGTTATCGGCGCGAGCGCGGCTCTTGCCGCGCCGAGCCCGTTTGCCGGCGCCGTCAAAGATTGCCGTCCCTGCCGGTTCTCGCCGGGCAAGCACGCGCCGCTGCTCGACCTCACTTTCGTGTTCGCCGGAACAGGCGCGGATCGTGCGCTGACCGCGATGGAGATCGCGCCGGCGGGTGGCGGCACGGCGCAGCGGTTGGTGACCGGCGGCGTTTCGGTCTCGGGTTTCCCTGATGGATTTACGATCGATTCCGAAGACCTCGACCGTGACGGATACGCCGATCTCGGCTTGGTCACGGCCACCGCGGCGGACAATGCAACGGAGGAATACTGGCTCTACGAGCCAGCCAGCCGCCGCTTCGTGGCCTTGGTGCGCGACGATGATGCGGGCGGCGATTGCCCCTTGCGCTGGGATGCCAAGCAAGGAGCGTTCTTCTGTCATATCAAGGACTCGGCGGCGGCTTATACCGATTACTGGTATCGCATCGAGGGCAATCGCACCGTTGCGATCCGGAAGCTCGATCAATTCATTGAGGGCAGCCTGCTGATTCATGAGACCACCGACCTCTCGGCGAAGCCGCCGCGTATCGTCGGCCGGGCCACCGTGGGCTTTGTTGGCGATTCGCCGGAACGCGCCGCCTTCTTGGAGCGGCTCCACGCCGCCGCGATCCGGGCCACGGCACTTTATCGCCACGGCGACAAGGGCGCCGCGCTCGCCATCATGGTTCAGGCGTTCGGACACATACGCCCGTACGCGCTGGGCGTTGACCAGCCCGACCGAGCGCTGGCCGGCGACCTCAACAATTATGGCTTCTTTCTCGAGGAGGCGGGACATGCCTACGATGCGATCGGGCCGCTTCAGGACGCGCTGGAGCTCGATCCTGGCCGCATCGTGGCGTATCTCAATCTCGGCGACGCCTTCTTCGCCATCGGCAACAAGGATGCCGCCCGCTCCAACTATGCCGAATATCGCAAACGGATGGGCGTCGCGGGCAGGACCGACAAAATCCCACACCGCGTATTGGAACGGCTGCGCTAGCTTGGCTTGAGTGGGGGAATTGCGTGCAATTTTGTCCTGCTACGCACGAATCCACCCGCCCTCTGACGCGAGCGTTCGCGGAGGCAATGGCGGGTTAAGCGCTTCGAGCCGGAATTTCGTTCTACTTTCGACGCGGGAAGATGAGACGGCGAGTGCCGTGAGGCGGCGATGTCCCGAGAGGGAGCCTGGAAACGGCTTGGCTATGCCGAGCCGCGACTTGACCGTCGTTGGGAATGTGTCGAAGAGCGATTCCGACCCTCCGCTATGGCGGGCCTACTCTACGTGCCTCGTGGGTCTGAGGCGAAGCCTCGCTAGAACTGCTTGGCGCCGATCAGCTTTTGCGTGAGCAGCACCGCGACCGCCTGGCCTGACTTGAAGGCCATCGCGAGCCCCGCGGCGACGGTCGAAACCACGTCGTCGGTGCGCTCGGCGCGCAGGCAAATGACCCCCATCGCTTCCAGCACGGGCTGTACGGCTTGGCCCATCGGAAACTGCCAGGGATTTTCTTCGCCGAACTCGCCCCGCATGGTGACGAGGGTCAGGAACGGAAACCTCGCACCCTTGATCAGCGAGAGCATGTTGATGCAGTTGCCGACGCCGCTGCTTTGCATCAGGAGCACGCCGCGGGCATCGCCAAGATCCGCGCCGGCCAGGAGCGCGACACCTTCCTCTTCCGTCGTCAGCGCAATCGCCTGAGCGCCGGGATCTGCGAGGGCGCGATCGATGAGCACGCGGTGCCCGGCATCGGGCACGTAGGCGAACTGCGTCACACCCGATCGGCGCAGCAAATCGTATACGTCATCCTGCCACGATGCCTGAGCGGCCGGCGAACCGACGGCTGCGGCTCTGCCCGGTTCACTTGCCACGCCGCGCGCCTCCTTCGTTCGCAAGCTCCCTGCGTAGCATGTCCAGTGCTTGCCGTCAGGCCAAGCACGTTCTGCGGCCGCTTCCGGCATGGCCGAAACGTCGGGAAACCTTACAGTTTGCGCCAGCAGTACAAAAGAGAATTATTAGATATCAACGCGTTGATGAAGTGGCATGAATTATGCTTTCTCCACGAAGGCGCCGTCTCGACGTGCTCTTTGACCCTCAGGAGAAAACACCCGTGAAAGTTCGCAACGCCACGCTGATTGCCGCCGCAGTCGCCGCCCTGGCCCTCGTCCCGCAGGCCCGCGCCGATGGAATACCGTCAACGACGATCGTCTTTTCCTTTGGCGGCCTGAGCGCCGGGGGCGGCACCATCGGCGGCTCCGGCACATTCACGCTCACTCAGGATACGGTCGCAGGTGACCCTGCCGGAGCCTACGCGATCAGCGGCATCAGCGGCACCTTCTCCGATTCCAACTCCGCCGTTGCCCTCGACAACGAGGCGATCTCCAGCATCGTGCCGATCAACCCTGTCGTGCCGACACCTGCCGATGTGTTCGTCGGAAGCTTCAGCAGATACGCCGCCAGCACCACGGCGACCTTCGTTTCCTACGATGATCTTTTCTACCCTGGCGGCTCGCCGATCGTCTGCGATGGCTATCCGTTCTCCGGCGGCTTCCTCGACGTCTATGGTCTGCTATTCACCCTGAACAATGGCGATGTCGTCGATCTCTGGAGCAACGGCGATCCGCCCGCCTCTGACGCCTTCTATGGTGCCTACCTGCTCAGCAGCACCGGCAACGTGCTCGACAACAGCCCGCTGGATCCGGGCGGTGATCCCTCTGGCATCGCCGCCAGGGTGCCCGAGCCCGGCTCGCTCGTCCTGCTCGCAACCGGTCTCCTCGGGCTCGGCCTGGTGGTCCGCCGCCGGCGCACCTCTTGAATCCAGTGGTCTCCGCCGGCGGACGCTCCCGAAGTGCAACCGCCGGCAACTGACGCTATGCGTTCTATCGTCCCGTCGGGAAACTTTACACTTTGCACCGGCCCTTCTAGCACGGCGGGGCGACCGCCCCGACGAATGTAAAAATAGTCTCGCGGATACGACGGCGGGGCGGCTCGATCCGCGCGGTTAAGGAGGGCTCAGGCGCGGTTCGCGGCCGCTTCCGCCTCGCGCGAATCATCCAGCGGCGGGAGGGTGCCGAATCCCCGCCGCTCCGCGACCCAGCCGAGCATCACCTCGGCGAGCGCCGGATTGCGCGCCAGTATCGGGCCGTGGACGTAGGTGCCGATGGTGTGGCCGAGCAGGACCCCTTCCTGCTGCGCCCCCGAGAGCCCGTTGCCGTTGCCCCATAGCACGCGCCCGAGCGGGGTGGCGCCGGCGAGAAGTGCGCTGTGCCCGCCGTGATTCTCGAACCCGATCAAAGTCTGCGGCACCAGCGGGCAGGCAACGCCGATTCTCCCGACCAGCCGCGGGGCGCCGCGGCTGGTCGTGAAGGGGAGTAGTCCAAGCCCCGCGACCTCGCGGCCTTCGAGCGGCAGCGCCTCGCCATAGAGCTGGTATCCGCCGCATACGAGCAGCGCTGGTACGCCGTCGGCCAGCATCGCCGCGAGATCAGCCCGCATCTTCTTGAGCGCCGCGAGTGCCAGCGCCTGGCCACGATCCTCTCCCCCGCCGAGCAGCAAGATGTCGGCATGCGGGGGCAGCGGCTCCCCCGGCCCGATCTTGGTCACCGCCGCGCCGATGCCGCGCCATTCGAGACGGCGTTGCAGCACGACGGCGTTGCCGCTGTCCGCATAAGTGCCGAGCTGGTCGGGAAAAAGGAGCGCGATCTCGACGTGCTTCGCCGCCCGCGCCGAGCGCGGCCGCTCCGGCAGGCCGCGGCCTTTGCTCTCGTCCGCGCCAGGCCGCATCGCCGGCGGGCGGCGCAGCAGCGCGAGCGCGGCGGAGAGCGCCGTGTAGGTCGCGACGACCAAGAGGTTGCCGCCCTCCGGTGTCGCGGCAAGCGCGGCGGCGAACGCCTCCGCCGTGCCGGCGTACGCAGCCGCCTCCGCGACGCCCCGCTCGTAGCGCAACCGGATCAGCATTTCGAGCGCCCGCTCGCCGGCAATGTGCGCGCCCCTGACCGGCGCGAGATTGATGTCCCAGAGCCAGGAAATATCGCGCCCGTCCGCGATGCGGTTGTTGATGAGGAAAAGATGCGCATCGGCCGGATGCTGCGCCAGGTTCCAGCTGACCGAGGCGGGGTTTTTCCCCAAGACGACGGTGACCCGCCGGCCCGCGACCAGCGTGCTCGATCCCCGGCCGGCGACCGGCGCGGGCCAGGATTTTGGCCACACTGGGAGGCCGAGTGCCTGGACTGCGGCAAGGCCGGCCAGTGCGCTGTACGGATGCAACGCAACGGGGAGCGGCGGGAGCTTCCTCCCGTTCACCGTGAACGCTTCCGCCGTTGCCACCGCGTCGATGTCTGCGGGCGGCGCGGCAAAGCCGCATTCCGGGCAGCGGTACTCGCC
The DNA here is from genome assembly GCA_050730115.1 of Acetobacteraceae bacterium. Taxonomy (GTDB): domain Bacteria; phylum Pseudomonadota; class Alphaproteobacteria; order Acetobacterales; family Acetobacteraceae; genus JAKAWQ01. The sequence continues at coordinate 144 of JBOHMK010000006.1, read as the reverse complement.
GAGTTGCGCATAATAGCGGGTGCTGTACTGCAGCAGCGCGCCGCAGCGCGGGCAGTCCGTGCCGTCCGCCGCGACTTCGAGCGGCGGATGATGCAGGCGGAAGATCAGCCGGTGTGGTGCTTCGAGGCTCGCGGTCAGCGGATC
>JBOHMK010000005.1:0-2904 GCA_050730115.1 Acetobacteraceae bacterium | reverse complement strand
GTTTCATGCCCAGCGGGTCGGCCGTGCCGGTGGGGAACTAACGGAAATCATGCCCTGGCCGGTCCGTGACGAAGCGAATGAGACGCGCGTGCGGGCCTTCCGGGTCCGGCGACAACTCATCGAGCAGGCCGCAGATGATCTCGACGATTTCGAGATTGCTGGCGGGTGAGCGTCCCCCGATGCAGTACGTGGCGCCGGGCGAGCCGCGCTCCAGCACCCGGAGCAGAGCTTCGGCGTGATCGTCCACGAACAGCCAGTCACGCCGATTGGCACCCGTGCCGTAGACCGGCAGATGCTTCCGTTCCAGCGCGTTGATCGTGGTCAGCGGCACCAGCTTTTCCGGGAACTGCCACGGCCCGTAATTATTGGTGGTGTTGGATACGATCGTGGGCAGGGAATAGGTATGGAACCAGGCCCGCACCGGATGATCGGCTGCCGCCTTGGAGGCCGCATAGGGGCTGCGTGGCGAATAGGCGGTTGCCTCGGTGAATGGCGAGTCCGCCGGACCGAGGGTGCCAAACACTTCGTCGGTCGAGACATGGTGAAACCGGAATTGTTCCCTGACAGCCGCAGAAATGCCCGACCAGTACGCCCGGGCAGCGCTGAGCAGGACGTATGTGCCGACGATATTGGTTTCGATGAACGCATGCGGCCCGTCGATGGAGCGGTCGACGTGGCTTTCAGCCGCGAGATGCATCACCGCATCCGGGCGATAGCGGGTGAAGGCGGCCTCCATCGCTGCCGCATCGGCGACGTCAGCACGGAGCAGAGTATGGCGGGGGCTTCGGGCGGCCTCTTCGAGCGCGGGCGCCGAGGCCGCGTAGGTCATCTTGTCGATATTGATCACGCGATGATCGGTATTGCGGATGAGATGCCGGACCACCGCCGAGCCAATGAATCCACAGCCGCCTGTCAGGAGGATCTGCATCTGTGGTCGGAGGTGCTCACAAGACCCGCAGCCTGCCCTAAGGAGTGACCGGCTCGCTCCGAAGGGTGAATGGTCGGCGGCCGGCGATCAAGTCTGAATGTTGAGGCTGCTGCCGCCATTTCCCTGCACCGGCGTGAAATTGCAGGTCTCGATCGCGGTGAACGAATAGCCGGACGGAACGGTTGAGCCGACGACATCCGTCTGAGCGCGAGTCAGGCGGAAAGAAGTGGCAACATTTCCGAGCACGGAAGGTGACACGATGTTGTCATCGCCCGGCTCAGGCGACGTTGCGAAAGGTGATTTCGTAAAGCGCGAGGTACACCGCCTGGAGCGCCGCCGCGAGCAACAGGGGCAGCACCAGGAAATCGGCGTCGAGCAAGACCCCGCCGATGATCGGGCCGATGCTCCTCGGGATCTGCATCGACGCGGAATTGACGCTGGCCGCAAGCCCGCGTCGGCCCGGCCCGACCAACGCCAGCCCGACTGCCTGGCGCGCACCCGCACTGCCGCGATTGAAGGCGCCGCGGATCGTGTAGCAGACGGCAGCGAGCAGGTAGCTTGGCGCGAACGGGAGCAGCACCAGAAGAACGAGGCCGATCAGACGCGTCGTCACCACAGCCCTGACGACACCGATCCGGCGGGTGAGCCAGCCGGTGCCCAACGCGCCGAAGGCTCCAAGCAGAAAGCCCGCGGCCATCACCGGCGCGATCGTTGCCGGGCCTTGGCCGAAGCGGAGCTGGAACCAGAGCGCCATGAACGGGCCGATGATGCCGATGGCAAGCCCGTTGAGGCTGTTGATGCCCGTGAGACGGAGCAGGAGGCCGCGTTCGCCGCGCCGGTCCGGCGGCGTCGAGGGTCGGTGCGCGGCCGGCGGGCCGGTCAGGGGACCAGGTCGATCGACCATGCCGAACAGCAGTGCAAGCGGAATGAGAGCGCCAATCAGCACCAGGAGGAAGAGCGGACGGTACGCCAGCGCTCCCGGTAGCCAGTGCCGCCAGAGGGCCGGGAGGCCGGCAAGCCCTGCGCCAGCGGCCATGCCGGCAAATCCGACTGCCGAGTTGAGGCTGTAGACCCAGCCGAAGTCTGGAGGCTGAAGGTCCGCGGAAAGCCAGGCCTGTTCCACTGGGCCGAAGGGTCCGGCCGCGCCGTTGGCGCCACGCCCGAAGGCGCCGGCGACGGCGGCCGGAACCAGCCATTCCGGCCGCCCGCTTGCGAGTGCGGCCAGCCCGGCGAGCGCCTGCACCACGCTGTAGCCGATGAGGAAGGGTCTGCGGCCGACACGGTCCGAGAGCGGACCCGAAAGAATCGTGAACGCGGCGCCGACCAACAACCCGGCCATGTAGACGAGCCCCATTTCGAAGGCGCTCCAGCCGAGTGTGTGCAGGTAAAGGGCAAAATCCACCACCAGCGCGCCCTGACCGACACTCCGCGCCGCCCGGCAGGCAATCAGCCGCCGGGCGTTCGGGGACAGGCGACGGGCCATTTCAGCCAGCCGGCCCGGCCTTCCACCCGTCCGCGAGTGCTTGCGTGGCTCAGATCCGCGGCCATCCGCCAAGGGGCTCATGTCCTCAAATTAGGCCTTGCGCGCGAGCGCGGAACGCCGAGGGTCCGCCGCCGACTGTGTGTGCCGCGGTTTTCGGCGCCACCGTTCACGAAATCGTGATCCAACCCCTTGCTCCGAGGCACTCCAATCGAGAAGAAGGGATCTGCAGGCTGCTGAAAACAAATGACGAGTGCCGCGATTCCCGGCGTTGCGCCGGATCGCGAACCCGGGGACTGCGGGCGGCGAGCGCCAGAGAAGCGCCTCGCAGCCGCCATTCAATGGCCTGGTTGAGCGCCAAGTTGAATGGGAGGATCCAGCAGCAGAGGATTTGGGGCCGGGCGCGGAGGCGCTTTGCGAGAGAAAGGAGAGATCATGATCCGAAAGTTCATCATCATCCCGGCATTGCTCGGGGGGCTTGTGCTCGGCCTCGCGG
>JBOHMK010000004.1:0-9505 GCA_050730115.1 Acetobacteraceae bacterium | reverse complement strand
CGTTGTGTCTCCGGCGGACGCGGAGCTCGCGATCGCAATCCTGAAGAATCATCATCGCGAGGCGCAGCTGATCGGATACGCGGTCCCTGACCCCGAACGTCATGTCCGGATTCCCGCCCGCAACCTGATCGGAAGGCACAAGAGGTTCCGGCACGGACAGCACGGCGCGGAGAAATGAGGGTTTTGCTGAAAACCCGGGGCAAGGGCTCCGCCCTTGACCCGCCCAATGGGACGTTGGGGGCCTGAGGCCCCAGACCCCCGAACTTCAAAAGAAGGGATCCAAAAGGCTCGCCAATGGCCGCGCGCGGGGCAGAGCCCCGCGGCGTCATCCCCATCAGGCCGCGCTGCCGAAGACCTCCGGCCAGGCGGCGATCAGCGCGGCATCAAGATCGGCCATGGTGGCGTGGCTGCCGCGGGCGGCCAGGCTGGTGACGCCGTGCTCACGGATGCCGCACGGCACGATGCCGCCGAAATGGCTGAGATCGGGAGCGAGATTGATTGCCACGCCGTGTGAGCTGACCCAGCCCCTGACGTGCACGCCGATGGCGGCGATCTTTTCCTCCCTGCCGGCTTCGGCCACCCATAGCCCGATTCGGCCCTGGCGCCGCTCGGCGGCGAGGCCGAGGCGGGCGAGCGCGCGGATCAGCCACTCCTCGATGCCATGCACGAAGGCGCGCACGTCCTCTGGTGCGACCATGCCGTGGCGGCGGGTGAGATTGAGCATGAGGTACGCAACGCGCTGGCCCGGCCCGTGATAGGTCCATTGCCCGCCACGGCGGCTGCGGAAGACCGGGAAGCGGGCAGGAGCGACGAGGTCATTGTCACGGGCGGACGTGCCGGCGGTGTAGAGCGGGGGATGCTCGAGGAGCCAGACCAACTCGCCCGCCTCACCTCTCCGGATGGCGGCGACTTGCGCCTCCATCCTGGCCAGCGCCTCGGGGTAGGGAACGAGACCGGCGGCGGTCTCGAACGTGGGATCAGTTGTGATTGAAGGGTCAAGGGGCATCCGCTATATGCGCCGGCTGCGGGCGGTCGTGGCGGAATGGTAGACGCGCAAGCTTGAGGTGCTTGTGGGGGCAACCCCGTGGAAGTTCGAGTCTTCTCGACCGCACCACACCGCAGATCCCTCCGTGACCGCCTCTTGCCAGTCCGGCCTGCACTGCTGATCCTTCGGCCTGGAGAGCGAAGGAGGGCCGACATGGACGAGGCCATCGGCAAGGAAGCCCTCGATTACCATCGCCTGCCGCAGCCGGGAAAGCTCACCATCGAGCCGACCAAGCGGATGGCAACCCAACACGACCTCGCACTCGCCTATTCGCCGGGCGTCGCGGCGGCGTCGCTGGCGATCGCGGCCGATCCCAGGACTGCACACGACTATACAGTGCGCAGCAATCTGGTGGCGGTGATCTCGAACGGGACCGCGGTGCTCGGTCTTGGCAATATCGGTCCGCTGGCCGCCAAGCCGGTGATGGAGGGCAAGGCAGTCCTGTTCAAGAAGTTCGCCGGGATCGACGTTTTCGACATTGAAGTCGATGCCGCCGACCCGGACCGATTCATCGACGTGGTGGCGTCGCTGGAGCCGACGTTTGGCGCCATCAACCTCGAGGACATCAAGGCGCCGGAGTGTTTCCGGATCGAAGCCGCTCTCAGATCCCGGATGCAGATTCCGGTGTTCCATGATGACCAGCACGGCACCGCAATCACAGTGGCGGCCGCGGTGCGCAATGGCCTGATGCTGCAGGAGAAGCGGCTCGAGGATGTCCGGCTGGTCACCTCTGGGGCGGGGGCGGCGGCGCTGGCGTGCGTCGATCTGCTGGTGGCGATGGGTCTCCCGGCGGAGAACGTGACTCTGACCGACATCAAGGGTGTCGTTTATGCCGGACGGCCGGGGTTGGCTTCGGAGAATCTCACCCGCTATGCGCGCGAGACCAAGGCGCGGCGGCTCGACGAAGTGCTCGATGGCGCAGACCTGTTCCTTGGACTTTCTGCGCCCGGCGTGCTGCAGGCCGAGTGGCTCGGGCGATTTGCGGCGCGGCCGCTGATTCTCGCACTCGCCAATCCGGATCCTGAGATCATGCCGGAGCTGGTGCAGAAGGCGCGGCCGGACGCGATCATGGCGACGGGCCGGTCGGATTATCCGAACCAGGTCAACAACGTGCTCTGTTTCCCGTTCATCTTCCGCGGCGCGCTCGATGTCGCCGCGAGCACGATCGATCAGGGCATGCAGATCGCCGCCGTCGAGGCGCTGGCAGGCCTCGCGCGGATGGAGGCGAGCGAAGTGGTACTGGCTGCCTACGGCAGCGCGGCGCCGGTATTCGGGCCCGATTACATCATTCCGAAACCGTTCGATCCGCGCCTCATTCTCGAAATCGCGCCGGCCGTCGCCGAGGCCGCGATGAAGAGCGGTGTGGCGCGCCGGCCGCTGGCCGACCGCGAAGCGTACCGCCAGCAACTCGAGCGGTTTGCGTTCCGTTCCGGCGCGCTGATGCATCCGGTGTTCGATGCCGCACGCCGCGCACCGAAGCGAATCGTCTATGCCGAAGGTGAAGACGAGCGCGTGCTACGCGCCGTGCAGACCGTGCTCGACGAGGGGATTGCAGTGCCGCTTCTGGTCGGGCGGCGGAGCGAGATTGCCGGGCGCGTGCGTGAGCTTGGGCTTCGGCTCCGCCCAGGCGAGAACGTCGAGATTTTCGATCCGGCGCACGATACCAAGGCCCTGGATGCGCTGCTGCCACGGTATCGTTCGCTGGTCGGCCGGCGGGGGATTCCGCCGGTTGATGCGGAGCGGCGGCTGAGACACATCAACACCGTTGCGGCCGCGATGCTGCTGAATGACGGGCGGGTGGACGCGGCGATCTGCGGCGGCACCGGGGAGTGGTGGCGGCACATGCAGCACGTGCTGCCGCTGGTGCCGCGGCTTCCCGAGGTGACGCGCGTTTATGCGCTTTCGGTGCTGATCCTGCGCAACGGCACGCTGTTCTTCTGCGACACCCAGATGGTTCCGGATCCGACGGCGGCGCAAATTGCCGAGATGACGGTGCTTGCCGCTCAGACGGTCAGGGGCTTCGGTATCGTGCCGAAGGCTGCATTGCTGTCGCACTCGAGCTTCGGCGGCTCGCGATGGGATTCGGCGCGCAAGATGCGGACGGCACTTGGTCTGATCCGCGCCCGCGCCCCGGGGCTCGAGATCGACGGCGAGATGCAGGGTGATGCCGCGCTTTCCGAGGCGATCCGCGACCGCGTGGTCGTCGACCCGAAGCTTTCCGGCATCGCCAATTTGCTGGTGATGCCGAATCTCGATGCCGCCAACATTGCCTTCAACCTTCTGAAGGCGGCGGCGGAGGGACTGACCATCGGCCCGCTTCTGCTCGGACTCTCGAAGCCGATCAACGTGATGGTGCCGAGTGTGACGGCACGCGGCATCGTCAACGTGAGCGCGCTTTCTGTCAGGGCAGTTCAGGAGCTGGTGAACGCAACCGGTAAGGACCAGCAGTTTGCTGAAAAACCGGGGCAAGGGCTCCGCCCTTGACCCCCAATGGGACCTTGGGGGGCCTGAGGCCCCAGACTCCCGAACTTCAAAAGAAGGGGTTCCAAAGGCGTGCCTTTGGCCGGGTGCGGGGCAGAGCCCCGCATATTGCCCTGGCCGCAACCTCGACGGTGCTTTTCAGCACACCGCTAGAGCACGTCCAGCCTGGCTGAACGCGCTCTACGTTTGTTTTCTCGAGCAATTTCATCACCCTGACCGGCATCTGGCGATTCCAGTCAGGGTGATATTGCTCTAAGGCTGGCAGGAGGCCAACGCCTTCGCCACCCGCGAGCCGGTCGGCCGGCCGAGTGCCGAGGAGATCATTTCTCCGGCGGCGCAGAGGCGCTCGAGGTCGAGGCCGGTTTCGATGCCCATGCCGCTCAGCATATAGGTGACATCTTCGGTCGCGACATTGCCAGTCGCGCCGCGGGCATAGGGACAGCCACCGAGGCCGGCGATCGAGCTGTCGATGACGGCGGCGCCGAGTTCGAGAGTGGCCAGGATGTTGGCCAGGGCCTGGCCGTAGGTATCGTGGAAATGGAGCGCGATCGCTTCGAGCGGTACTTCGCTCGAGGCGCGATCGAGGAGCCGGCGCGCCTTGAGAGGTGTGCCAATGCCGATGGTGTCGCCTAGGGAGATCTCATAGCAACCCATGCGGTAGAGTTTGCCCGCGACCCGGGCCACGGCAACGGGCGCGATCTCGCCCTCGTACGGGCAGCCGAGAACGCAGGAGACGTAGCCGCGGACCCTGAGCCCGGCGGCCCGCGCCTGTTCGATCACCGGCGCAAAACGCTCCAGGCTCTCATCGATCGAGCAGTTGATGTTACGCCTGGAGAATGTCTCGGACGCGGCGGCGAAGACCGCGATTTCTTCGACCCGGGAAGCCAGTGCCTGCTCGAGCCCCTTCAGGTTCGGTACCAGGACCGGGTAGCTGACGCCCGGGCGGCGGCGGAGCCGGCCGAGGACCGCAGCGGTATCGGCCATCTGAGGCACCCATTTCGGCGAGACGAAACTGCCGGCTTCGATGGTCCGGAGCCCGGCATCGGCGAGAGATTCGATGAGTGCCACCTTGATTTCGGTGGCCACATGCCGGTGCTCGTTCTGCAGGCCGTCGCGCGGCCCGACTTCGACGAGGCGGACATGACCCGGATAGCTCACCGGGCGACGGCTGCGAAAGCGACGAGTTCGGCGCCCTCCTCGACCATGTCGCCGACGGTGTGGCGGATGGAAGCGATCGTGCCATCGAGGGGGGCGGCGAGGGTGAGTTCCATCTTCATCGCTTCCAGGACGACCAGGACGGCACCCTTCTTCACCTGATCGCCCGGCTTGACCAGGAGGCGCGCGACGCGGGCGGGGATCGGTGCGGTGAGCCTGGTATCCTGACCAGCCTCGATCCGGGGTGGCGCCAGCGGATCAACCTCGTGCAGCAGATGGTTCCGGCCGCCCAGGATGACGGTGAGCTCGGTGCCACGGCGGACGACATGGGGGCGATGCGAGACGCCATCGACGCGCAGATCGAGGCCGAGCCCGGTTCCGAGACCCTCGACGCGGACCGAGCCTCCGGGAAGATCGAGGCGGAAGCTGCCATCTTCCTCAGGATGGGTGCGGAGCGTGACGATCTCATCGCCGCGTCGGAAGACCAGGTCCTGATAGCCATCGCCGTTCATCCGCCATGCATCGGAAAGTGCCCAGGGTGAGAACGGATCGCCATTCTCCTTGTTAATGGCGGCGTTTTCGGCGCGCTTTTCCGCGATCACCGCGAGCGTTGCCGCCGCCCAGACCGCCTGTTCGTCCGCCTCGGATAGGGCGGGCCGGTCGGCGGGCATCAGTTGCTCGTGGTGGCGGGCAATGAAGCCGGTATCGAGCTCGGCGCGCGAGTAGGCGGGAAGGGCGGTGATCGCGCGCAAGAGGTCGAGATTGGTGGCAACGCCGACGACTTCGTACTCGACGAGCGCGCCCGCGAGTCTCCTTACTGCTGCGTTCCGGTCTTCGCCCCAGACGATCAGCTTGGCGATCATCGGATCGTACCAGGGCGTGATGGCGTCGCCCTGGCCGACGCCGGTATCGACCCGCACCTCCGCATTCTCGTGCGGCTGGCGGAGATGGGTCAGGGTGCCGGTCGAGGGCAGGAAGTCATGCTGCGGGTCTTCGGCATAGATCCGGGCTTCGATCGCATGGCCCTGGATGGCGAGCCGATCCTGCCCAAGCGGCAGGGGCTCGCCGGCGGCTACCCGCAACTGCCACTCGACCAGATCCTGGCCGGTGATCATCTCGGTCACCGGGTGCTCGACTTGCAGGCGGGTGTTCATTTCCATGAAGTAGAAGGCTTCACCCTCGGCGATGAACTCGACGGTGCCGGCGCCGACATAGCCGACGGCGCGGGCGGCGGCGATCGCGGCTTCGCCCATGCGGTGGCGGCGGTCGGGATCCATGCCGGGCGCCGGGGCTTCCTCGATGACTTTCTGATAGCGGCGCTGGATCGAACAGTCGCGTTCGAACAGCGAGACGAAGTTGCCGAGAGTGTCGGAAAAAACCTGGATCTCGATGTGGCGCGATCGGGCGAGGTATTTTTCGAGGAGCAGCCGATCGTCAGCAAACGAAGCCAGGGCTTCGTGCCGTGCGCCTGCGAGCGCGGCCTCGAGGTCGGCGGTGCGCTCGACGATTCGCATCCCCTTGCCGCCGCCGCCACCCGAAGCCTTGACGAGCACCGGATAACCGATGCGGCTCGCCGCCTCACTGAAGGTCGTGAGATCCTGTGCTTCGCCGTGATAGCCGGGCACCAGGGGAACGCCGGATCGCTGCATGATCGTCTTGGCGGCCGACTTCGAGCCCATGGCGCGAATGGCCTCCGGCGGCGGGCCAATGAAGACCCGGCCTGCTTCGGTGCAGCGGGCGGAGAAATCCGCATTCTCGGAGAGGAAGCCGTAGCCCGGATGGATCGCCTCGGCTGCAGAGCGGCGCGCGACTTCGAGGATCTTGTCGATGGCGAGGTAGCTTTCGCCGGCCGGAGGCGGACCGATCGGCCAGGCTTCGTCGGCGAGTTCGACGTGGCGGGCATGCTGGTCGGCCTCGGAATAGACGGCGACGGTTACGACGCCGAGCCGCTTGCAGGTGCCGATGATCCGGCAGGCGATTTCGCCACGATTGGCGATCAGGATCTTGCGAAACATCCTGCCTCGGTCAGTCGCGCCGCCAGGCGGGCGGGCGGCGGGCGAGGAAGGCGGCGAGGCCTTCGCGGCCTTCGGGAGAGGCCCGACGCGCGGCGATCCGGCGGCCGGTTTCTGCCGAGAGTGTCAGGTCGAGGGGCCGGCCTTCGGCGAGAAAAACCAGGGCTTTGGCTTCGGCCTCGGCGCCGGGTGCGCCCTCCAGCAAGGCCTTGATGAGTGCCTCCTTGGTCTCTTCCAGGGCGGATTCTGGGACCACCTCGTGCACCAGGCCGATTGCCTGGGCGCGGGCCGCCGAAATGACCTCGGCGGTCTGGAAATAGCGGCGCGCCCAGCTCGGCCCGATGGCGTGGATCACGTAGGGACTGATGGTCGCGGGAATGAGCCCGAGCTTCACTTCACTCAGGCAGAACGTGGCCCGCTCGGCCGCGATCGCGATGTCACAGCAGGCGAGGAGGCCGACGCCGCCGCCGTAGGCCGGCCCCTGGACCAGAGCGATGGTCGGCTTCGGCAGGCGGTCAAGCCGGTGCAGCATGGCGGCCAGAAGTGCGGCATCGGCCAGATTGGCGCCCTCGGAGTATTCCGCCATACGGCGCATCCACTCGATATCGGCGCCGGCGGAGAAGCTCTTCCCGGTGCTTGCCAGGACGACGGCACGGATCTCGGGCTCGCCTGCCAGCCGTTCCAGAGCGGCGGTGAGGTCGGCAATCAAGGCGTCGTCGAAGGCGTTGTGACGGTCCGGGCGGTTCAGCGTCAGGGTGGCGACGCCGCGCCGATCGCGGGCTTCAAGGAGCGCACTCATGACCGTTCACATCCGGAACAGACCGAAGCGCGATTCGGGGATCGGCGCGTTCAGGCTGGCGGAGATCGCGAGCGCCAAGACGCGACGCGTTGTGGCCGGATCGATCACGCCATCGTCCCAGAGCCGGGCGGAAGCGTAATAGGGGTGACCCTGGGTTTCGTATTGCTCGCGGATCGGTCTTTTGAATGCCTCTTCCTCCTCGGCGGGCCAGGATTCGCCCCGCGCCGCCATCCCGTCTCGGCGGAGCTCGGCGAGGACGCTCGCCGCCTGTTCACCACCCATGACACCGATCCGGGCGTTGGGCCACATCCAGAGAAAGCGCGGCGAATAGCCGCGGCCGCACATCGCGTAATTGCCGGCCCCGAAGCTGCCGCCGATGATAACGGTGAACTTCGGCACTGCGGCGGTGGCTACGGCCGTCACCATCTTGGCTCCGTCCTTGGCGATACCGCCGGCCTCGTACTTCCTGCCGACCATGAAACCGGTGATGTTTTGCAGGAACACGAGCGGAATCTTCCGCTGTGCACAAAGCTCGATGAAGTGCGCGCCTTTCTCTGCGCTCTCCGAGAAGAGAATGCCGTTGTTGGCGACGATGCCGACCGGGTAGCCCCAGATGTGCGCAAAGCCGGTGACGACGGTCGGCCCGTAGAGGCGCTTGAATTCATCAAACTCGCTGGCATCGACGAAACGTGCGATCACCTCGTGCATGTCGAAGGGCTTGCGTAGATTTGCCGGCACGATGCCGTAGAGTTGAGAGGGGTCGTACCGCGGCGGTCTCGGCGCGCGCAGCGCGAGTGATGATCGCTTGACGCCGTTCAGGCTGGCAACGATGCGGCGGGCGATGCCGAGGGCGTGGGCGTCGTTCTCGGCATAATGATCGGTGACGCCGGAGACGCGGCTGTGCAGATCGGCGCCGCCGAGTTCTTCGGCGGTGACGATCTCGCCGGTTGCCGCCTTCACGAGCGGCGGCCCGCCGAGGAAGATGGTGCCCTGGCCGCGGACGATCACGCTCTCGTCCGACATCGCCGGGACATAAGCGCCGCCGGCGGTGCAGGAGCCCATCACCACTGCGATCTGCGGGATGCCGCGTGCCGAGAGATTGGCCTGGTTGTAGAAGATGCGTCCGAAATGATCCCGGTCGGGAAACACTTCGTCCTGATTAGGCAGGTTGGCGCCGCCCGAATCGACGAGATAGATGCAGGGCAAATGATTTTCCGTGGCGATCTCCTGGGCGCGGAGATGCTTTTTCACGGTGAGCGGGAAATAGGTGCCGCCCTTCACTGTGGCGTCATTGGCGAGGATCATGCACTCCCGCCCGACGACGCGGCCGATGCCGGTGATGATGCCGGCGGAGGGCACCTCGCCGCCGTACATGCCATAGGCGGCGAGCTGGCCAACCTCGAGGAAGGGCGAGGCGGGATCGATCAGGGCGCGGATGCGATCACGCGGCAGCAACTTGCCGCGGGCGAGATGCCGCTCACGCGCCCGTTTGCCGCCGCCTTCGCGGATGCGATCGGCAACGCTCCTGAGATCGTCGACGAGCGTCTGCATTGCTTCGGCATTCGCGCGATATTCTTCCGAGCGTGTATCGACGATCGTGTCGAGAGCAGGCACGATACTACGCCATTCCGGAGAACAGCTCGCGGCCGATCAGCATGCGGCGGATTTCGCTGGTGCCGGCGCCGATCTCGTAGAGCTTGGCATCGCGCAAGAGCCGGCCGGTCGGGTAGTCGTTGATGTAGCCGTTGCCGCCCAGGCACTGGATGGCTTCGAGTGCCATCCAGGTCGCCTTTTCGGCGGCATAGAGGATGGCGCCGGCCGCGTCCTTGCGCGTGGTCTCGCCGCGGTCTGCAGCCTTGGCCACCGTGTAGACGTATGCTTTGGCGGCATTCATCACCGTGTACATGTCGGCGAGCTTGCCCTGCATGAGCTGGAATTCGCCGATCGGCTGGCCGAACTGGCGGCGCTCATGGACATACGGCAGGACCACGTCCATGCAGGCCTGCATGATGC
>JBOHMK010000003.1:0-8491 GCA_050730115.1 Acetobacteraceae bacterium | reverse complement strand
CGCTCACGCTCCTCGCAATGACATTGCGGGCTATGGTGTGGTTTCATGCCCAGCGGGTCGGCCGTGCCGGTGGGGAACTAACAGGCTAGCGACGTTGGTTGCCGTCTGCCTTGGCTCCATGTCCTGGAGCTGTGCCAGACATGCCAAAAGCGTGTGCCCGGCCCGCCGAATCTTGAACTTGTCCATCTTTTTTGAGCGCTTCCAGTTGGGCGGCCGTTTGCGATTGAACAAGCGAAAACAATGCGATAAGGGCAGTCAATGCCTTGGGAATTGCGTGCTCCGGCGGGGCCGGCCGGAACGGCACGAATCCGGAACCACGAACAGCGGCGCTCCGTGACCCTGGGTGCGGCACCGGTACCGTCGGACAGGGCTCCGTCCGGTTACGGTTTGGCCCAGGATCGGGGGGGTTGGCCCGGCGTGGTCGCGCGTGCCGATGACAGGCCTGGCGAAGCAAGCGAAAGGGTCGTGCCGCACACCTTCACAACCCGCGCGATGCCGCCGCGCCAGCAGTACGAAGCCTGGGGCGAATGGTTCAGCCCACTGTTCGGCGCCGTTCCGAGGAACGTGCCGACTGAGGGATTCCTGGCCGAAAACAAGGTCTGGCGCCTGGGCGAGCTGACGATGAGCAGGATTTTGGCGCCCGGGGCCACGGTTGAGCGAAAAAAGGTCCATCTGCGCCGCTCGCCGGTGGACCATTGGGTTCTGAGCTTTTGCCGCTACGGCACATCCTTCCTCGAGACCCGGGGCATTTCGCTCCGGGCGCCGGCGTGCACGCCCTTTTTGTGGTCTCTCGGCGCGGAGTCCCTGAGCAAGCGGACGGCGGTCGACCGGCTGCAACTCTTCCTGCCGCGCGACTCGTTTCGCAACCTCGCGCCGCTCCTCGATGCCGCAGTCGGCTCCGTCCTGACGACGCCGCTCGGCGACTTCATGCTCGCGCTCGAGCGGAATCTGCAAAATTTGACGGCCCCCGACCTGCCCCGCCTCACCGACGCGGTGGGCGGCCTGGTCGCGGCTTGTGTGGCTCCGTCCGCGGAGCGGCTCGTGGAAGCCCGGGGTTCGCTCGAGCTGGGGCGCATGGAGCGCGTCCGACAAGCAGTGCACAAGAACCTGCGCTCGGCTGCTCTCTCACCCGAGAGCCTGTGCCGGATGGTCGCGGTTTCACGCTCCCAGCTCTACCGGATGCTCGAAGGCGCGGGCGGTGTCGCCCGATACATCCAGCGCCAGCGCCTGCTCGAAGCCCACCGCGTGCTCTGTGATGCGGCGCCGGCCCGACCGATCTTCGAGATCGCCGAGGATTTCTGCTTCGAGGATGCCTCGAGCTTCAGCCGTGCCTTCCGCCGCGAATTCGGACTGAGCCCAAGCGAGGTTCGCGCCGCTGCCCTGGCCGGGCTCGCGCCGGCGGCAGACCCGCACCACCCGGCGCACCCGAAGGCGACCTCTTTCGCAGCCCTGCTGCGCCCCGGCTGAGGTGCCGCCGGCACGATTGGGATCCGGGAAACGCCCGCGCGATTGTGCGCCTTGCCCGGAGCCCTGCCGGGTCCGTAGATTTCGCACCGGAATCATAACGTCTCGTCCTGCATCACGCCCAGGGGGCGTCGGAACGAGCGCGCGGGAAGAGCGTCCGATCCCGGAAACAAGGCACCGCCATCGCCGTTGGCTTCCTTCCCGCCGCGATCGCCACTGTCAGCACGCCGCTTCCCATCAAAGCCCAGATCGCGGCCAGCAGCGCCGCGCGCGGCCGCCTGATAGGTGTCGAGCGCAACTGGTCGAACGTATCCTTCGCCTCCCTCACCCAGTTCGCAGCCGGCCTCGTGTTCAGGTTCGGTTGACGACTCCGAGAGCGGAACTTCCTACCCGAGCGGCAGCAGCAGGGGCACGAGCAGCACGCTCAACACCAGAACGATCACGCTGAACGGCACCCCGATCCTGACTAAGTCGCTGAACTCGTAATGACTCGGCGCGACCACAATCGCGGCGACGAGCAGAACGAGGACCAGCAGCAATTGCGTGTGCATCGGATCTCAGCGCGGGAGTGACGGAAAGAACGGCCAGAACAGCGGCACCAGGGCCAGCGCGACGGCGAAGTACAACGCCAGTAGCGGCAGCCCGAGCTTCCAGTAGTCGCCGAAACGGTAGCCGCCCGGCCCTTGCACCATCATGTTCGCGGTGGACGAAATCGGTGTCAGAAACGAGCAGGCCGCGGCGATGACCACCGTCACCAGCGCCGGCCGCACCGAAATGCCGATCCCCTGGGCGGCGCTGATCGCGACCGGCATCACGATCAGTGCCGTCGCCGCGCTGCTGATCATCTGGCTGAGTACGGCCGTGAGCAGGAAAATTCCCGCGATCAGCACGGTCGGGCTCGCGTTGCCCGCAAGATGCACCAGCCAGTCCGCGAGCAGGTTGGCCGCGCCGGTCCTGTATATCGCCGTCGAAAGCGGAATGAGCGAGCCCACCATGATGATGGCCGACCAGTTGATCGCGCGATGCGCCTGTTCCATGGTCATTACGCCGCTGAGCACTACGGCCCCGGCGGCGAGCAGCGCCGCGACCGGGGCCGGGATCACGCCGGTCGCGAGCAGCAGCACCATCGCCGCCACGATGACGCTCGCGCGCCCGGCGCCGATCCCCATCGGCACCGCCTGGCGGCGTACCAGTTCGGGCTTGTCGACGGTGATGACGTCGAGGTCGGCCAGCCGCTCGTCGAGCGCCTTCCAGCTGCCGCGGAGCAGCAGCGTGTCACCGGCTGCGAGCACCGTCTCGCCGGGCCCGAGCGTCTCGCCGCGCCGCTGGATCGCCAGCACGATCAGATCGCCGGAGGGCGTCACCATGCCGGGAAACATCTTCTCCCCGATCAGGCCGGAACGTGGCGGAATCAGCACTTCCGCGTAACCGGCACCGACGTTGAAAAGCGAACGCTGGAGGTCCGCATCCTTGGGCTTCCGACTCGCGACCAGGCCCCGCTCCTCCGCGAACCGCTGGATCGCCTCCGCATCTCCCCGCACCAGCAGGAGATCCCCGGGCGCGAGGACAGTGGAATGCGCGTGGGTGCTGCTGGAATGAACCGCGATCAGGCTGAGCTCGGGATGGTTGCGGAGCCCGATCGCCGAGGGCCAGGCACCGGCAATCGAAGAATCCGGCGTCACCTCGAGCGATACGAGATCGTCGAACAGGTGATATTGCGCCGCGAGCCGCCCCGGATGGCCGCTCAGATCCCCGGGGATCAGCCGGCTCGAGCGCACCGGCACCAGCCGCCTGCCGAACAGCGCGACGATCGCGAGCGTTCCGGCGAGCACAGGAATGCCGATCCGCGTGATCTCGAAATAGCCGAAGCCCGGCAGTCCGACCGCCATCGCCTCTTCCGAGGCAATCAGGTTGACGAAGCTTCCGGTCAGCACCAGCATCGAGCCGGCCTGCGCCGCAACCACCATCGGCATCAAAAGCCGCGATGGCGAGATGCCGATCCTGACCGCCACCAGCACGACCACCGGCATCAGCGCCGCAACCGCCCCGCCCGGGCCGATGAAGGCGGTCAGCGCCGCCGCGACCAGCATCGACAGAACCAGGAGCCGCGCATGGTCATTGCCGGCCCACCCGGCCAGCACCGCACCGGCCCAGGCGGCAACGCCGGTCGCATCGAGGCTCGCGCTCACCACCATCAGCGAGGCGATGAACAGCACCACCGGATCGCCGAAGCCGCCCAGCGCCTGCCCGAGATCGAGCACGCCGGTTCCGTAGAGGGCAAGCGTGGCGCCAAGTGCCGCGAGCCCCACCGGCACGCGGTTCGAGACGAACAGCACCACCATGACGCCGATGATTGTGAACACGATCGCGATCGGGTTCATGACGGGCGCTCGGCAAATCCGGGATGCCGGCTTCGGCTCGTCGGTGCCGCGCCGCACCCTTGGAAGCCCCGGGGAAGGCCGAACATCTGCCACGCCAGGAACAGAACGATCCACACCGCGGCCAGGATCACGACGTACGGCAGCATCAGGGCAATCACCGTGCCGACGCCTGCGTCCGACTGATATTTCTGACAGAAGACGACGATCATCGCGAAATAGGCATTGAGCGGCGTGATCGCATTGACCGGTGAGTCGGCAACACGGTAGGCGGCGAGAACCGCGTCCGGCATCACGTGCAGCCGCATCAGGAGCGGGATGAATAGCGGCGCGAACAGCGCCCATTTCGCGACCGCGCCGGTGATGATCGCGTCCAGCAGCAGGGTGACATCGATGAAGGCAAAGAGGAGCCAGGTCGGATCGAGATTCATGTGCACGAGCACTTCCGAAGGCTCGACCGCGGCCAGCGGCGCCATGTTGCTGTAATTGAAATAAGCCAGGAACTGGCTGATCACCAGCAACAGCAGGATCAGCCCGCTCAGGCTGGCGATCGCCTTGGTCATGGCGGCGACGACGTTGCCCGAGCCCTGCATCGTTCGGGCACCGAGGCCATAAGCGGCGCCACACACAAAGAAGATCAGTGATATCGTCACGATCAGGCTGCTCATGAAGGGCGAATTGCCGAAGATCGCGCCGGTATCGGGATCTCTGAGCGGCGCGCCCGGTGACAGCAACAGCAGCAGCAGAAAAACGATCACGCCGATCAGCCCGTAGAGCGCGAACCGAAGCCCGCGCGATTCCTCCGCTGTCAGCGCGGGCTCTTCCTCGCTCACCTGCTCTCCGGCGTAGGCGCCGAGCCTGGGCTCGACCGTTCGTTCGGTGATCAGCACGATCACGAATGTCAGCAGCACCACCGAGGCGATCGAAAACCAGACGTTGGCGGTGAGATCGATCGACAGCGCCGGATTGGCGAGATGGATCGCGTCGTTGGTGATTTCGGTCAGGATGCCGTCGGTCGGCGTGATCAGGATATTGACCGTGAAGGCTCCGGCGACCGCCGCGAAGGCGGCCGCGAGACCCGCCATCGGATGGCGGCCGACGCTGATGAAGGCAGTGGCGCCGAGCGGTATGAGCACCAGATAACCGGCGTCCGATGCGATGCTGGAGATGATGCCGACGAGGACGAGAATGTAGCAGAGCGCCCAGGGGGGCGAGACCACGACCAGCTTGCGGATCAGCGTGTTGATCAGGCCCGCGCTCTCCGCGACGCCGACCCCGACCATGGCGACGATGATCACGCCGCGCGCATTGAAGCCCATCAGGTTGGGAACGATCCCCGTGAACATGAACCGGAGCCCGTCGAAGGAGAGCAGGCTGCGGGCCGTCGTCGTCGTCGTTTCAACCGCGTCGGTTTTCGGATTGATGACCTCGTAGGTGGCGTGGGCCCCGGCGAGCCAGAAGATATGCGAAAGGACGATGACAATCACGGTCAGGATCACGAAGATCACGACCGGGTGCGGCACCCTGTTGCCGATCCGCTCGATCCCATCCAGCAGCCGCTGCATGAACGGCCACGCGGTTTTGCGTGGCGGCGCGTACATACCCGGCGAGCCGTCAGCGTCGCTCATTGGACCTTTCCCCCTTCACCGCGCCGCGATCCCGGCGGCCCGCCGCCACACCGCCACTCAGTGCGCAAGTGCGTCGAGAATGCGCGCCCATGAACGGATGCCGCGGTGGAAGCTTTCGAATTCGTATTTTTCGTTCGGGCTGTGGATCCGGTCGTCGTCGAGAGCGAAGCCGGCCAGCACAACGTCCATGCCCAGCGTCAGCTTCAGCTCATGCGTCACCGGGATCGAGCCGCCGGCGGCGATGAACACGGCTTGCTTCCCCCATTCCTCGGCGAGGGCGTCGCGCGCCTTGCCGAACGGAGCGGCGTCGATCGCAAACCGGATCGCTCGGCCGGAACCGTGCTCGGTGAATTCCGCCCGGCAATCCGCCGGCAGGCGCTTGTTCACGAATTCACGGAATGCCGCCCGGATTGCATGCGGATCCTGGTCGAACACCAGGCGGAACGAAACCTTGGCCGAAGCCTGGGCCGGAATTACGGTCTTGAACCCCGCCCCCTGATAGCCGCCGCCCATGCCGTTGACCTCGCAGGTGGGCCGGGACCAGACCATCTCGAGCACCGAGCGCCCGCGTTCGCCGGCCGGGACGGAAAGCCCGATGGCGCCGAGAAAGTGCGCGGCATCGAAACCGAGGCTCTCCCACTGGTCTCGGAGCACCTGCGGCAGCTCGGGCACCCCGTCGTAAAAGCGGGGGATCGTGACCCGCCCGGCATCGTCGTGCAGCGCCGCCAGGATCCGCACCAGCACATGGTTCGGGTTGGCCGCAGCGGAGCCATAGAAGCCCGAATGCAGATCGCGATCGGCGGCGTGGATCGTCACCTCCTCGCCGCAGAGACCTCTCAACATCGTCTGGATCGCCGGCGTCGCCGAATCCCACATGTTGGTGTCGCAGACCAGGCCGATGTCGGCGCTCAATTCCTCGGCGTGCGCCTTCAGGAAGGGCGGCAGGCTGGCGCCGCCTGATTCCTCTTCGCCCTCGATCAGAATCGAAACCGGAATCGGCAGCTTGCCCGTCACTTCCTTCCACGCCCGGCAGGCCTCGACGAACGTCATCACCTGCCCCTTGTCGTCGGACGCCCCGCGCCCCCTGATGGCGCGCGTGCCATCGGCGCGCGTCTCGATAAAGGGGTCGAACGGGTCGCGCTCCCAAAGTTCGATCGGATCGACCGGCTGCACGTCGTAATGCCCGTAGAACAGCGCCGACAGGCCCTCGGCGCCGCGATCGTGACCGACCACAATCGGGTGGCCGGCGGTATCCCGGGCACTGGCGGAAAACCCGATCGCCCGCAGATCCTTGGCATGCCACTCGGCGCAGGCGCGACATTCCGCCGCGTACGCGGGATCGGTCGAGATCGAGCGGATGCGCAACAAGGCGAACAAGCGCTCGAGCGCGGCGTCGAGATGGCCGTCGATGTGGCTCAGCACCGCCTCGAGTTTGGATTTCGTTCCTTCGGGCATGTCGCCTCTCCCGCGCCTCCCCCGCCGCACCGAGCGTGCCGCTTTCCGCGTTGATCGATCCGCCTCACGTCCGTACACGATCAACCCGCCGCCCCGGCCGGAATTTCGATTCAGTCTAGAAAGCTCGCCATTTCGCAGACAGCACGGAATGTCCCGCCGCTGTGCTCGGCGTCCCAATCGCCGGCACCGACTTTGCGTTCGGCCCGACCCCTCAACGGACCGCGAACATCCCGGCCCCGAGCAGGATCGCAACTGCCAGCAGCGCAATGCCGGCGACCGGCCAGCGCGACAGCATCCCCTCACCGCGCTCGAATACCCGGCCGGCACGCTCTGCCAACGGTTGCAAGCGGCTCCCGACCGCGATCAGATCGCCTTCCGGCAGTTCCGGCAAGCGATTGCCGAACCGGAACAGCAACACCGACAACACCGCCCCGATGAGAACCGGCCAGAGTGCCGCCCAAAGTGTCGTCGGCGCGAGCGCCGCCGCACGGGACACGCCACCCGCCAGCGGCAATACCGCCCAGGGGATCACGATCGCCGCCGCCGCCATGACCCACCAGGGAATGGCGAGGCCGGG
Source organism: Acetobacteraceae bacterium (assembly GCA_050730115.1). GTDB lineage: Bacteria > Pseudomonadota > Alphaproteobacteria > Acetobacterales > Acetobacteraceae > JAKAWQ01. The sequence continues at coordinate 989 of JBOHMK010000003.1, read as the reverse complement.
CCCGGCCTCATCGCCCTGGCGTGGAAACGCCGCGAGCCGGCGCAGGAAATGGACCATCAGGAGCGTGCTTGCGACCGCCGAGGCGATGGCGAATCCCCCGACCTGGCCCTTGCCGAGCACGGCCTTGACCGCGAACTTGCCAAGCCCCCCGCCGGTCAGGGGCAATCCGCCAAGTCCGAGCGCGAGAATCGCCGCCGGCACCAGAACCGGCCACAGGCGCCGGCTCCCGCTGCCACACCCGGCCGCGACGCCCACGGCCAGGAACAGCGCGCCTTTCGCCAGCACATGTTGCATCCCGTAAAATGCGGCAGCGTTGCCGGCCGCCGCGTCGCCGCCGGCGAGGCCCATCCCGAGGACCGTGGCGATGACGCCCATCTGGCTGATGCTCGAGTAGGCGAGCACGGTCTTCGGGTGCGTCTCCGTGATGCCGACCGCCACTCCATAGAAGGCGCCGAACAGGCCGACGGCGGCGAGTGCCTCGCCCGCTGCGGGCATGGCGCTCGCCAGCGGCAGGAAGCGGATCAGTCCGATCACCCCGGCCTTCACCGCCGCGCCGCTTAGCACCGCAGCCGCCGGAATGGGCGCCGCGCGATAGGTCGGCGGCATCCAGATGTGCACCGGCACCAGCGCGATCTTCATGCCGAACCCGGCGATGAGAAGCGCGATCGTGGCGCCTTGCCACGGCGAAGTGCCGAGGGCCGCGAGCACGTCCTGGATCAGCAGGCTGCGGCCCGGGCTCGCCGCCGCCAGGAGCGCGAATCCCATCAGCAGCAGGGTCTCGCCGAGGACGGCAAAGCTCATGTAGACCGCGCCTGCCCGGCGCGCGGGCCCGGTGTCGTCGAGCACCACGAGCCCCCAGGCCGGCAGGCTCACCAGGGCATAAGCCATGAAGAAGCTGGCGAGGTCGGCGGTGATGAACACCCCGATGCTGCCGGCCATGGTGAGCAGCCAGCAAACCGCCGCCAGCCCGCCCATCGGCTGGTCCCTGA
>JBOHMK010000002.1:0-4255 GCA_050730115.1 Acetobacteraceae bacterium | reverse complement strand
CATCTGGGGCGAGCCCGGAACCGATGGGCAGCACTCCTTCTATCAGCTCATCCACCAGGGAACGAAGCTGATCCCGTGCGACCTGATCGGCTTTCTCGAGCCGCTCTCGGCACTCGCCGACCACCATGACCTCTTGCTCGCCAATCTCTTCGCCCAGGCGGAGGCGCTCGCCTTTGGCAAGACCGCCGAAGAGCTCGAAGCCGAAGGCTCTCCTTCCTTTGAGACCCCCTTCCGCGTGACCGAGGGCAACCGCCCGACCAACGTGATCCTTGCCGACCGGCTGGAACCGAGGACGCTCGGCAGCCTGGTCGCGCTCTACGAGCACAGCGTCTTCACGCAGGGTGCGATCTGGGCGATCGATTGCTTCGATCAGTGGGGCGTCGAACTCGGCAAGGTGCTGGCAGGAAAGATCATTCCCGAACTGGCGCCTGGCTCCGAGCCGGGGTTCAACCATGATGGTTCCACGAACGGACTGATCTGGCGCTATCACCAGCGCCGCGGCGGCTGAGCACCGCATGTTGATTGCAGGCGACATCGGGGGCACCCACACGCGGCTGGCCTTGTATTCCGGACCGGAGAATGTGCGCGCGCCCGTGCACATGCGCGAGTTCCCGAGCGAGAAATTTTCCGGGCTGGCCGATGTCGTGCGCGCCTTTCTGGGCGAACTCGACGCCTCCCCGGGTGCCGCTTGTTTCGATGTCGCCGGGCCGGTCAAAGAGGGGCGCGCGCATCTTACCAACCTGCCCTGGCAGATCGATACCGAAGAACTGGCGCGCGACCTCGGCTTTGCCACCGTCGGCCTGATCAACGACCTGCAGGCGATTGCCTACGCCGTGCCGCACCTCGAGGAATACGAACTTCGCATCATCAACCTGGGGCAAGCCGAGCCGAACGGCCCGCTCGCTGTGCTCGCCCCCGGCACCGGCCTTGGCGAGGCCTTCCTGGTCTGGTCTGGCTGCGAGTATATCGCTTGTCCCTCCGAGGGCGGGCACGCGGATTTCGCGGCGCTCGACCCCCTGCAGGGCGCATTGCGCGAGCATCTCGGCACGAAGTTCGATCACGTTTCATTCGAGCGCGTCTGCTCGGGCAGCGCCATTCCCGGGATCTACGAATTTTTCCGCTCCCGCGAACCCGACTTGGAAGCGGCTTCGTTCGCGGCCGTGCTGGCGGCGGCGGAAGACAAGGCGCCGCCGATCGTCGAAGCTGCCCTCGAGGCGGGTGCAAAGATCAACCTGCTCGCCAGGAAGACGCTCGATCTCTATGTCTCCGTTCTCGGCGCCGAGGCTGGCAATCTCGCGCTCAAGGTTCTCGCCACGGGCGGGCTTTATCTTGCCGGCGGGATGCCGCCCCGGATTCTTTCCCACTTGAGCGACGGGCGGTTCATGCGCGCCTTCACCGCCAAGGGCCGCTTCGCCGCACTGCTGGCGGCGATGCCGGTCAAGGTCGTGATGGCCGAGGCGGGCCTGATCGGCGCCGCTCTTTACGGATTCGATCTGGCCGCCACAACGCCGGCAGCTTCTTCCCGCTCGCGCCTGGCCGGGTCCTGATAGACGCAAAGATGGGTGTAGGCGGCGGCGAGTAACGGCAGAGGCACATCGGCAGCCGAGCCCCGCGCGATCAGGTCGCCTATGATCTGCTCGGCTTCCACCGGATTTCCCTGGCTGAGGTCCCGGTACATCGACGAGGCGACATTCGAGCCCTTCGCCGTGACCATCCGCCTTGTGGTCGCAATGAACTCCTCGCCGGGCGGATGTCCGGCGGCGCGGGCGATCGCGATCACCTCGTCGAGGAAGGTGCGCGCGAATGCGGCGCCGCCCGGTTGCGCCTCGATTTCTCCGATCGTGCCGCGCATCAGGCAGGTGACGCCGCCGAGCGTCGCCAGAGTAATCCACTTGTCCCACATGTCCTGCTCGATGGTGCGCGAGAGCCGGGCTTCGAACCCGGCGCCTTGCATCGCATGGTCGAGCCGCTCGGCGCGTGCCGACGTCTGGCCATTCATTTCGCCGTACAGAAGATCCTGGAACTTCGCAAGCTGTACAATGCGTCCCTCGGCATCGAGCATCGCGGCAATCCGGCAGACGCCACCGAGCACGGCGCGCGCGCCGAAGCGCGCCCGCATCAGATCGAGATGGCGCATTCCGTTCAGCAGCGGAACGATCATGGTTTCCGGCCCGACCGCCGCGGCGAAATCGGCAACCACGGCTTCGAGTGCGAACCCCTTCACCGCGAGCAGCACGAGATCGAACGGCTCCGCGATCTGGCGCGCGGTGATCAGCTTCGGCCGGATCGCGAGATCGCCGTGCGGGCTCTTGATCCGAAGCCCGGTCTCGCTGAGCTTCGCCGCGCGCGCCGGCCGGACCAGGAAGGTGACGTCCTTGCCCGCCGCGGCGAGCCGCGCCCCGAAATATCCGCCCGTAGCCCCGGCACCAACGACCAGCATCCGCATCATACGTCCCCTCGTTTCAGCCGATTTCCGGGCAAAGCGCCGGCGTGATCACGCCCCGTGCGCGAGTACCTTGCCGCCCGTGCCGTAGTTCTCGGGCGGCGGCTGGATCACGGGCGCCGCGGCTTCGAGCAAGGCCTGCCGGCCACCGGCCACCGGCGGGTAGATGCGGTGGCGGTTGATCAGTTCCTTGGTGCGCTTGGCCGGCCGTCCCTCCGACACCACGTGCCGGTCCCAGCCTTGGGTGTAGACGGCACCCCAGCTTCCGAGATCGAGGATCGTGACGTAGTAGCCGATCCGCAACGGCAGCATCGGCTCTCCAAGCAGGTCGGAGGCGGCATTGTGGCCGGCGAAGCGGCCCATCGGGCGGCTGTGTTGGCAGGACATTACGGAATCGTGGGTGCCGTTGACATTGACGCAGGCACAATCACCGGCCGCGAACACATCCGCGATCCCGCCGACCCGCAGCGTCTCGTCCACGCGGAGGCGTCCCAGACGGTCGTGCGCAACCGCGAGCAGCCCTGTCAACGGATGGGCGCGCATTCCGGCGCAGCAAACCACGGTTGCCGCAGGGATGACCTCACCACTCGCGAGGCGGACTTGGGCGACATCCACGGCGGCGACGGTCTCGCCCATTCGCGGCTCTACACCGAGCGCATTGAGCGCCGCTTCGATCACCGGGCGCGCGTCATCGCCCATGTCCGAACCGACCCGAGGCGCACGATCGATCAGCACGACGCGTCCCTTGCTGCCTGCACCAAGCGCCGCGAGGCGCGTCGTCATCTCGGTGGCGACCTCGATTCCCGTAAGTCCTGCGCCGAGGACGGAGACGGTCCATGAACCGTTCCCGGTTGCCCGCGCGGGAAGCGTTGCCAGATGCGCCTCGAGCCGGCTTGCGCCCGCGAAGGTGTCGATATCGAACCCATGCGCCTCGAGGCCGGGGACGGCAGGGAGCACCAGCCGGCTGCCGAGCGCAAACACCAGACGGTCATACTCGAGCCACGCCTCCGCTCCGCTCTGGCGTACGCCGACCCTGTGTTCGACCACCTCGATTGCAAAGACCTCGCCTTCCACGTGCCGGATGCCGACCGGATCGAACACGGACGAGAGCGGGACGCGAATGCCGGCGAGATCGGCTTCGTAGTTCCTCACTCTGATGGAATGCCAGGCGTCGCGGTTGACCGCGACCACTTCCACCTCATCCGGGCCGATGCCGCGACGGTCGAGAGTGCGCGCCGCACCGAGCGCACTCCACAGGCCAGCGAAACCGCTTCCAAGCACCAGGATGCGCCGCGGCATTTCTCTTCTCCTGTTCCTTGGTCCTGTTTTGGCCTTGGTCCGGTTTTGGTCGGCGGAACCTACGCCGTGGAGGGTCGCGTGGAAACCGGGCGCAGTGGACAGGCCCGGCAAGGCGCGAGTAGGTTCTCGCAAGAGCCCGCCCGATGGCCGCGGAACACGAACCTTCGCCCGCCGCAGGGCTGTTGTGCCGATCAGCCGCAATGAGTTCCGGCCGATCGGTATCGGGCCACTCAGTACGCACGCAGCCGGGCGAATGCCGACTGGCCCAGGCTGACGGGCCAAAGCGGACGGGCCACAGCGAACGGGCCAGAGCGAACGGGCCAGAGCGAACGGGGACATGAGAATGCAGAGCTTTTTCCAGCGACGCCTCGAGGAAGAGGATCCCGTGATCGCAGGCGCGATCGGCGACGAACTCCGCCGGCAACGCGAGCAGGTCGAGCTGATCGCTTCCGAGAATATCGTCTCGCCCGCCGTCATGGCGGCGCAGGGCAGCGTGCTCACGAACAAGTACGC
>JBOHMK010000001.1:0-4150 GCA_050730115.1 Acetobacteraceae bacterium | reverse complement strand
CGCGCGATCGCCTCCAGCGTCTCGGCCTCGAACAGCGTCACCTGCCGCCCCGGCTCCGGTTTCGGTGAGTAGGTGCCGGTGCCGAACAGGTAGCGGTCGCCCTCGACGCCTTCGCCGGCGATGAGGCGCATCGCCGGCACGGCCCGCATCGGCTCGGAGGCGGCGGCGCAGAGATGGAGGTGCTCTACGACGCCGACCCACCGCGGCGCCACGCGGCCATCCTGCGTGGCCTCCGCACTGACGGCCATGCCCGGCACGCGCCGTCAGTTCGCGGCGGTGGTCTCGCGCGGCTTGGCAGTCGCGGCGGTGGGCGGATTGGGGGCGGCGATGGTGCCGCTCGGGCCCTCGGCGGTGGTGGCCGCCATCGAGGCGTCCTCGTGGTCCTCCGCCATGTTCTTCTTGAATGCCTTGATGCCCTTCGCGAAGTCGCCCATCAAGTTGCTGACCTTGCCGCTGCCGAACAGCAGCAGCACGACCAGCAGCACGATCATCCAGTGCCATATGCTCAAGCCACCCATGGTCCCTCCGCTGGAGCCGCTCCTCCAGGCCGTATCCTCTGCAGGCCGGAAAGCCGCCCTGCAAAAAACGACATGGCCCGATGCGGCGCAGCTTGCAAGCGCTGTTTCCTGGCCCGGCCATTCAGCGCGCCGAAACCCGGCTCTCCCTCACCGGCACGCCTCTCGGGAGCACGAACCCGTCCACCCGATAGACGCTGTTGCCGAACCCGCCGACCGGCGGATACCAGACCCGGACTTCCGACCAGTCATTGGCGCCGGAAACATCGACCACTGGCTGGTTGGTGGTGATCCGATACGGCACCCAATTGGCATGATCGACCAGGATCTCCCGCGGCGAGAGAATCGCGGCGACCACCGCAACATGCCCGAGCGGCATCGTCCCGGTCGGCCGGAACACCAGCACGGACCCAGGCTCGGGCCGCCGGCTTCGCTGGTATCGTCCGGCTGCTTCACGCCACCATCCGTACGCATCCCCGGGCAGTACGATGCCGGTCACTTTCTCGGCATATGGGACGCAGGTGAGGTTGGTTGGGGCGCCGATCGTGCCGAACGAACGCTCCCCGCCGCCCCCGCACCCGGAGAGGAGTGGCCCGGCCAGAAACAAAAAGAACGCAGCCCGGAGGTGCCGCAAGGCTTTCTTCCTCAACCGGGACGATTACATGAAATGCTTTGGAAATCAACGGTTATCGCATGTCCTTGAGAAAATGGGCGGCATCGGTCCGGCTCGCCGGCCGTCCCGGCACAGCGATACGCCCGAGGTCCGAGCACCTGTTGACACCGCCATGGGCGCCAAAATTGACCGCTCCGACGAGGGTCACGGCTGCGCAGCGGCCGGTAACGCTTTGTCAAGGTTCAGTCGTTAAGTACGAGATCGGATCGACCCCCGGTCGGTCCAGTGTTTCCTCCCCCGATTACGCGCCGCTCCCTCGGCGCGCCACTCGACAGGCGGCATCCGCGTGATGCCGCCTTTTTTTCGGCCCCATGATCTCACTGCTCAGGGCAGCAGCGGGTTCGAGGTCTGAAGCTCCCCGGCGGTCGGGAGATTACTTGCCCGCCAGCCGCCGCCGAGATTTTCGATCAGGCCGACGCTCGCCAGCAGGCGATTCTGCTGGATCGTAAGCAGGGCTTCCTCGTCGGCGAGCTGGGTCGCCTGGGCGACGACCACCGAGGTGTAGGCGACCGTGCCGGCTTCGTACTCGTTGAGGGTGATCGCGACCGCTTCCCTGGCCGAGGCGACGGCAGCCGCTTGCGCCTGCTGCTGTTCGGCGAGGATCCGGAGCGAGGACAGATTGTCTTCGATCCCCTGGAAGGCGGCGAGCACGGTCTGGCGGTAATTGGCGACACTCTCGTCGTAGGTGGCGCGGGCGGCGGCGACGGCAGCACTGCGCGCGCCACCCTCGAACAGCGGATCGGTTGCAGCGGCACCGAGAGACCAGACACGATTGGAAAGCTTGATCAGCGACCCGAGCGGATTCCCGACATAGCCGAACAGTGCGCTGAGATCGATCGAGGGGTAGTAGGCGGCGACTTGCACGCCGATCAGCGCGTTCTCCTCGGCCATCGTGAGTTCGGCCGCAGCGATATCCGGCCGGCGCTCCAGCAAGGTCGAAGGCACGCCGGGCGGCACCAGCGGAACTGCTGTCTGGAGTGTGCCGGGCGGAATGGTCAGATCGGCGGGAGGCTTGCCGATCAGCACCGCAATCGCATGCTCGAATTCGGCGCGGGCGACCTCTGCACCGATGGCCGCCGACTCCGCGTTCTGCAACTGCACCTGGGCTGCGAGCACGTCCGAGCGGGCTGTGGTGCCGGCCGCAAACTGGTTCTCGGTGATCTGGAGCGATTGGCGATAGGCGGCAATGGTCGCCTGCAGCAGCTTCTCGTCGGCGTCGGCCGCGCGCAACTGGAAATAATCCGAGGCCAGTGCGGCCTGCTCGGAAAGCTCGGCATTGGCGAGATCAGCGGCGCTGACCTGAGCTGCAGCCACGCTGCTCTGGACCTGACGACGGATGCTGCCCCAGAGATCGAGGTCCCAGGCGCCGCTGCCTTCCAGCGTATAGCTGGTAGTGGTGAAGGGCTGGCCCGAAAATCCGCTGCTGCCACCTCCGCCGCTCCTTCCGGTCCCGCTCGATTCGCGTGCGACCCCGCCGTTCGCGGACAGCGTAGGGAAGAATCCGGCACGCGCCTCGTCCACCAGCGCGCGCGCCTGGGCGTAGGCCGCAGCGTCGGCGCGGATCGTCTGGTTCGAGACATTGACCTCCGATTCCAGGGCGTCGAGTGTTGGATCATCGAAGATCGACCACCACGCGCCGCGCTCGATCGTCGCTTCAGGTTTGGCAATCACCCAGCCCGCGAGCGCTTTGTAATGCGTTGGCACGATCGCGGCCGGACGATGGTAGTTGGGGCCGACCGTGCAGCCGGCGAGGAGGAGCGCTCCGGCGAAGCCGAGCCTTCTCATTCCCCGGGCTCCATCGCGGCCGGGCGGCCGGTGACGCGACGAAGCCAAAGGCTGAAACGGTCGAGGTAAAGATAGATTACCGGCGTGGTGTAGAGCGTGAGTGCCTGGCTCACGATCAGGCCGCCGATGATCGTGATGCCGAGTGGCTGGCGGAGTTCGGAGCCGTAACCGGGACTGAGCACCAATGGCGCCGCACCCAGTATAGCCGCCATGGTCGTCATCATGATCGGACGGAAGCGCAGAATCGCCGCCTCCCGGATCGCCCGGCGCGGCGTGAGCTGGCGACTCCTTTCGGCGTGAATCGCGAAGTCGATCATCATGATCGCATTCTTCTTCACGATGCCGATCAAGAGAATAAGGCCAATCAGGGAAATGATGGTGAATTGCATCTTGAGGAGCATCAGGGCGAGCAGCGCGCCGACGCCGGCGGAAGGTAGCGTCGAAAGGATCGTTATCGGATGGATGGTGCTCTCGTAGAGGATGCCGAGCACGGTATAGACGGCGAGCAGGGCGGCGAGGATCAACAGCGGCTCCTGCGAGAACGATCGCGCCGCAAGCTGGGCCGTGCCGGCGAACGAGCCATGAATCGAATCCGGAACACCGATTTCGAGCATGGTCCGGCGGATCGCGGTGCCGGCCTCGGAGAGCGATTTCCCTTGCGCGAGATTGAACGAAATCGTGGAAGCGACGAACAATCCCTGGTGGTTGACGGCGAGCGGCGTCGTGCCGGGCGCGAAGCTCGCAACCGCGGACAGCGGCACCATCGTCTCGGCGGTGGTGCTGACGGCGGTGCCGTTCGAGGCGCTGGTCTTGCCGGAAGCGGCAATCGCGTTGAGCGCGGCGTTGCGTGCCGAGTCGGCGGCGATCGAGGCGGCGGAGACGGGCGCCTCTGCGCTGGCAACGGTGCCGGCGGCGAACCCGGATGAGGAGGTTCCGGCGGCGCCGGCGCCGGACGTGCTGATGTAAATGTCCTTGAGGATCGCCGGGCTTTGCCAGTAGCGGGGCGCCACCTCCATGACCACGTGGTACTGGTTCATCTGGCGATAGATGGTCGAAACCTGGCGTTGGCCGAACGCGTCGTCGAGCGTGTTGTCGATCTGGGCGGGCGTTACGCCGAGACGGGCCGCGGTCGCGCGGTCGATCACCACGTCGGCCTCGAGCCCGCCCTGCTGCTGGT